>NZ_JBNHFG010000008.1:0-138466 GCF_059090025.1 Arthrobacter sp. Y3224198 | reverse complement strand
GGACGTGCCGGCGGCGTCGTCGTACACCACCACGGAGTCCCCGGGGTTCAGTCCCCAGCGGCGCGCCGCTTCGGCGAACGACGCCGGGTCCGGCAGCGGGTGCCGTCCCTGTGCGGGGACGGGCGGGGCCGAGAGTTCGGTGTCCATGTCCACGTAGACCGCTCCCGGAAGGTGTTCCTGCAGGTACTTCTCCCGGCCGTCGTCGGCGCCGAGGACCCAGCGGACATCCAACAGGACCGGCGGGCGCCGGGAGGCCAGGGCCTGCTGCAGGTCGGGCACGGAAACCAGTACATCCACTACAGGTCCACGCTTTCCCCGGCGGAGAGATGCCGGTATTCGGTGCCATAGGTCTTGCCGAACCGGGTCACGTGCCCTTCGACCATGCCCAGACCGGTGTCATTCAGGAGGGCATCGTGGATGGGATAGGCACGCTCGGCGCCGGTGGCGATGACGAAGTCGAGGACTTCGCCGACCTTGGACCACGGTGCGTGCAGCGGCACCAGGACGGTGCGGGGGCGCAAGCCGTTGGGGACCACAAAGGAATCGCCGGGATGATAGACCCGGCCCTCCACCAGGTAACCGATGTTCGCCACCATGGGGATCAGGGGATGGATCAGTGCGTGCTGCCCGCCGAAGGACTGGATGCCGAAGCCGGCAATGGTGAACGCAGCATTGGGTTCCACGTCGTGGATGCGGCCGGCCAAGCCGGCTGCCTCGCTGCGCAGTGCATCCGCCAGGGACTTCGGCGCGAACAGCTCCAGGCCGGGCTGCTGCCGCATCCGGGCGAACACCCGATCCCGGTCCAGGTGGTCCGCGTGCTCGTGGGTGACCAGGATGGCGTTGGCGCCGTCGAGGGCCTCATCGACTTCCGAAAACGTGCCGGGGTCCAGCACCAGGACGTTTCCGCCCTGCTCGAAACGGACACAGGAGTGCGTGAACTTGGTCATTTTCATAGCGCCACCCTACTCCGGCGGGAACGGGGCAGGCAGAACGATGTCCGGGTCCGGCTGATAATCTGTTGGTTCGCCTGACCTATCAGCTTGGAGGAACCGCCGTGTCACCCGAGACCTCCCGGACGTCCAAGCGGGCACCGGAAACGCGCGTGACCCGCCAGCGCCTGGCCGTGGGCCGTACCCTGGACGAGCTGGATGACTTTGTCAGCACCCAGGAACTTTTCCGCCTGCTGCAGGACCGCGGCGAGCGGATCTCGCTGGCCACGGCCTACCGGATCCTGCAGTCCATGGCGGATGAGAACCTGGTGGATGTCCTGCGCACCGGCGACGGCGAGGCCCTCTACCGCCGCTGCGCCGTCGGGCACCACCACCATCACCTGGTCTGCCGCGAGTGCGGCAAGGCCGTGGAGGTTGAGGCACCCGCGGTCGAGACATGGGCCGCGGGCCTGGGCGCCAAGCACGGCTTCACCGAGGTGGCGCACACCGTGGAGGTCTTTGGGCTGTGCCCGGAATGCAGCGCCCGCAGGGACTAGCCGGACCGGGGACCGGCGTCAGGCCCCCGCAGTGGCCGGATTGCGGCTCAGCTCCCGCCGCCGGGGCCCGCCGCGCAGCCGCCGGATCACCCGGCAGACCAGATAGATCACAAAGGACACCGTGGTGACGTAGGGGCTGATCGGAATCCGCCCGCCCAGTGCCAGCAGGATGCCGCCCACCGAGGAGACCAGGGCAAAGGCCACGCTCAGGAATACCACCAGCCGGGGCGAGGACGTGACCAGCAGGGCCGCCGCCGCAGGGGTGATCAGCAGGGAGAGCACCAGCAGCGCACCCACCACCTGGATGGACAGTGCCACGGCCAGGCCCAGCAGGAACATAAACACGATGGACAGCACCCGCACCGGCACTCCGCGTGCCTCGGCAAGGTCAGGATCGGCGCTGGCGAAGGTCAGCGGGCGCCAGATGAACAGCAGTGCCGCAACCACCACCGCGGCCACGCCGGCCAGGAGGTTCAACTGGACGGTGTCCACGGCAACGATCTGGCCGGTCAGCAGCCCGAACTTGTTGGCGGACCGCCCCTCGTAGAGGCCTAGGAACAGGATGCCCAGGCCCAGCCCGAAGGGCATGATCACACCGATGATCGAGTTCCGGTCCCGGGCGCGCAGGCCCATCACGGCCAGCAGCACTGCCGCGGCCACGGACCCGGCCAGCGATCCGACCACCACGTTGACCCCGATCAGCAGGGCAAAGGACGCCCCTGCGAAGGAAAGCTCGGCTATGCCGTGGACGGCGAAGGCCAGGTCCCGCATCAGTACGAAGGTGCCGATCAGTCCCCCGACCAGGCCGAGAATGGCGGCGGCCCAGATGGAGTTCTGCACCAGGGGCAGCAGCTCGCCGTAGTCGCTGAAATCGAAAACCGCGTCGAAGAAGCTACGCAGGTCCAAGGTCCCCCTCGCTTTCTCCGTGGTGGTGGGTGGTGGCGTCCGGAATACCCAGGACCACAATGCGTCCGTGGCTGCGCAGCACCTCGACCCGGCTGCCGTACATTTCGGACAGGACGTCGCTGCACAGTACTTCCGCCGGCGTGCCGGTGCGGAACTGGCCGCCGGCCAGGTACAGCACGCGGTCCACGTACTCGATGACCGGGTTGATCTCGTGCGTCACAAAAACGACGGCGGAGCCTTCCTCATGGCAGCGCCGCTCAATCAGGGAGCTGATCGCCTGCTGGTGATGCAGGTCCAGGGAGAGCAGCGGCTCGTCGCACAGCAGCAGGTCCGGGTTGGTGGCCAGCGCCTGGGCTGCCCGCAGCCGCTGCAGTTCACCGCCGGAGAGGCGCCCCACCGGTTCGTCCGCGTAGGACAGGGCGCCCACCTGCTCCAGCAGCCGGTCCACCTTCCGCCGCACGGGGGCACGGCGCAGCCGCAGTCCCCAGCGGTCGCCGTCCACGCCCAGTCCCACCAGGTCCCGGCCGCGCAGCGGCGTGCCGGGGCTGAAGGACTTCTGCTGCGGAATGTAGCCGATGTCCTTGCTGCCGCGGTGTACGTTCCGGCCGTTGATGGTCAGGGTCCCGCCGGTGAGCGGCTGCAGCCCCAGGAGGACTTTGAGGAAACTGGTTTTCCCGGACCCGTTGGGGCCCAGGACCGCCAGGAACTCCCCTGCATGGATGTCGAGGTCAAGGTTCTTCCACAGCGTGCGGTTCCCGAAGGTAAGTCCGGCGTCGCGCAGCCGTACTACCGGCTCGGAGGGCGGCTTCACTTCAGCACGCTTTCCATGGCATCCGTGTTTGCTGCCATCCACTGCAGGTAGTCCTGGCCTTCAGGCAGCGTTTCGGAGAAGTTGAGCACGGGGACGCCTGCGGCCTCCGCGGCATCACGCACCGCTTCGGTCTGGGAGGTGGAGGTCTGTTCGTTGTAGCCGAGGAAGGCGATGGATCCGCCCGTGACCAGATCCTGCATCTGTTTGAGCACCTGGGGCGGCACATCCGCGCCTTCCTCCACGGCCTCGGTGAAGTCCGACGGCGTGGCGTTGTGCAGTCCCGCGGCCTCCACCAGGTAATCGGGCACCGGCTCGGTGAGGGCGACGTCGCGGCCTTCGCCTGCCTGCCGCAGCGCGGCCAGGGATGAGTTGATCTCTTCGATGCCCTCGGCGAAACCGGCGGCGTTGCCGCGGAAGGTGTCGGCGTTGCCGGGGTCCAGTTCGGACAGGCGCTCGGCGGCAGCTTCGGCCAGCAGCGCCATGGCCTCCGGGCTGTACCAGACATGCTCGTTGAACGAGCCGTGGCTGTGCCCGTCGTGGGAGTGCCCGCCGTCCTCTTCTTCGCCGGCGTGATCCTGCTCATCGGCGTGGCCGTCGGCGTCCTCTTCGAGGCCGGATATCTCCACCGCGTTGAGGATGTCCGGGATACCTTCATCCGCTGCGAGCTTCTCCAGGAACGTGTCGTATCCGCCGCCGTTGAGCACCACCACGTCCGCCTTGGAGACGGCCAGCTGGTCCCTGGCGGTCGCTTCGTAGGAGTGCGGATCCTGGCTGGGCCGGTCAATCAGGGCGGTCACGTCCACGTTGTCTCCGCCCACGGTCTCCAGGATGTTGCCGTAGACATCGGTGGATGCCACCACGTTGATCTTCCCGTCGCTGCCGCCGCCGTCGTCGTCGGTGTTCGCGGAGCAACCGGCGAGCACCAGTGCGGTTGCGGCAAGCAGTGTTCCGGCCAGGCGGGCGGGGAAGCGGCGCATAAGGTTCTGTGTCCCTGATAGGCAGTGATTGATGAATGGGCGGCGACCGGACCGGCGGCCCGTCACGAGCGGACGGGCCGGCAGTCCGGTGAACCGGCAGTACTTAAAAGCAGGTGGGCCCCGGCATGCCGCCGGAGCCCTCCCAGCATAACCTAAACGCGAATCATTCGCATCTAGGCCAGGCTCTCCCCCGTCCGCCGGAATCCCTGGGCCTGCGTGGCGTCGCGGATCTCGCCGATGAGCTGCTCGATGATGTCCTCCAGGAACAGCACGCCCCGGGTGTTTCCGTCCCGATCCAGCACGCGGGCCAGGTGCGAGCCGGTCCGCTGCATCACGGCCAGCGCGTCCTCAATCTCGTCATCAAGCCGCAGGTTCGCCAGGGTCCGGACCTTGTTCTCGGTGATCGGCCGTTCGTAGGCCTCGAGCGGGATGGACATGATGTCCTTCAGGTGCATGTACCCGGTCAGGTTCCCGGCTTCGTCCACCAGGACAAAGCGCGAGAAGCCGGTGCGGCCCACGGCCCGCTCGAATTCGGCAGGGGTGGAATCGGTCCGCAGCGTCACCAGTTCATCCAGCGGCACCATAACCGTGCCGGCGGTCTGCCCGGAGAATTCCAGCGCACCGGAGATGATGCCGGAGTTGTCCGCCACCGTCCCCAGCTTGGTGGACTCCTCCACGATGGACTGCATTTCCTCCAGGGTGAAGGCCGAGGCCACTTCGTCCTTCGGCGTGATGCCCATCAGGCGCAGCGCATGGTTGGCCAGCCAGTTCAGCGTGGCGATCACCGGACGCACCAGCTTGGAAATGAACACCAGCGGCGGCGCCAGCAGCAGCACGGCGCGGTCCGCCACGGATACCGAAATGTTCTTCGGTACCATTTCGCCGATGGTCACATGCAGGAAGGTGACCAGCAGCAGTGCCACCAGGAACCCGGCGCCGTCGGCCGCTTCCACGGGCAGGCCCACTGCCTCCAGCGGCGTCGAGAGCAGGTGGTGGATGGCCGGCTCGGCCACGGAGAGGATCAGCAGGGAGCAGACAGTGATGCCCAGCTGTGCACAGGCAAGCATCAGCGACACGTGCTCCATGGCCCACAGCGTGGTTTTGGCCCGTTTGCTGCCAGCCTCCGCGTAAGGCTCGATCTGGCTGCGCCGGGCGGACATCACCGCAAATTCGCCGCCGACAAAGAAGGCGTTGCCCAGCAGCAGGACAACCAGCCAGAAGATTCCCGCCAGGTCACTCATCGGATACCTTCCTTGCGTGCCTGGCGGTCCGCTTCACGGGCACCGGCCTTGTCTTCGTCCGCAACATGTTCGGTGTGTTCGCCGTCGTCGTCGGTGCCGGGGATAAAGCTCACCCGGTCAATCCGGCGGCCATCCATCCGTTCAACTTCCAGCAGGCCGCCGGGCACCGGCACCCGGTCGCCGGCCTCGGCGATGCGGCCCAGCTCGGCCATGATGTAGCCGCCCACCGTTTCATAGCCGGCCTCGTCGGGCATCCGCAGCAGGGGAACCAGGGCGGAGACCTCGTCCGGACGCATGATCCCCGGGAAGTACCAGGCCCCGGAGGCGCTTTGGAGCACGCCGGGCTTGGCCTTGTCATGCTCGTCGGACACCTCGCCGACAATCTCCTCAACCAGGTCTTCAAGTGTGGCGACGCCGGCGGTTCCGCCGTATTCGTCCAGCACCACGGCCAGCTGCAGGTTCGCGTTGCGCAGTTCGGAAAGCAGGGAGTCCAGGTGCACGGTTTCGGGAACGCGCAGGATCTCGCTCATGATGGCCGCTGCGGGCAGGGTTGCCCGGCGGCTGCGGGGAACGGCCACGGCCTTCTTGACGTGCACGACGCCGCGGATATCGTCCGGGGAATCCCCCAGCACCGGGAACCGGGAGTAGCCGGTGCGGCGGGCCGCGTCGATCACGTCCGCTACGGGCTGCTCGGCATCTATGGTCTCCAGCCGGATGCGGGGCGTCATGACGTCGGCCGCCGTGCGGCCTGCAAAGGAAAAGGTACGGGACAGGAACGCGGCGGTGTCCTTGTCCAGGGTGCCCATTTCCGCGGAGCGTCGGGCCATGGAGGACAGTTCCGCCGGAGTCCGGGCACCGGACACCTCTTCCTTGGCCTCCAGGCCGAAGAGGTGCAGGATCCGGTTGGCGAAGCCGTTAAGCAGCAGCACCGCGGGCTTGAACACCACGGTGAAGGCCAGCTGCGGGCGGGCCAGCGCCTTGCCGATGCGGAAGGGCATGGCAATGGACATGTTCTTGGGGATCAGCTCCCCCAGCAGCATGGACAGGAAGGTCGCCAGGATCATGGCCACGGTCACCGACACCGAATCGACGGCCAGCGGGGGAAGTCCGACGGCGGCCAGCGGGGGCTCCAACAGCCGACCCACCGAAGGTTCCATCACGAAACCTGTCAGCAGGGTGGTCAGGGTGATGCCCAGCTGGCAGCTGGAGAGCTGGGTGGACAGCGTGGTCAGGCAGCGCAGCAGCGGTTCGGCGGCCTTGTCGCCGTTTTCCACGGCCCGGCGGACGGACGGCTGGTCCAGCGCGACCAGGGCGAATTCCACCGCCACGAAGAAGCCGGTGCCCAGGATAAGCAGTACGCCAAAGAGCAGGTACAGCCATTCCATGTCAGGCCACCGCCCCGGGGAGGAGCGGACTCAAGGAGAGGGGGCTGCGGCCGGCTGCCCCTTTATTAGAGGGCTCTGCCGCAGTGGAAGATTCAGACGGAGGGTGGTCGGCTGAAGCCGGACTGGAAGGCTCCGAAGAAGCGGCAGGCGAATGGGAAGCAGCAGATGAGTGCTGCAGTGAACGTGTGCGGGCTTTGCCGGCTCGGGGCGTACCGGCTGCGGCAACCGCAGTCCGGGACGCAGGCCGGCGCCTAGAGAAACTGTCCATAGAAGATCCAGTTTACAGGTTTACCCTTCCCCCGCCACAGGTGCTTCCCTTCGCCTCATTCAGCCGCCCGGCCGGCTGTTGTCCCGCCGTTGTCCCGCCGATACGGGCGGTAGTGGTTCACACAACCCTGCGGGATTGGCCACATCTTCGGATATGTCACTAGACTGGCATGAAGTCTCGGTCACTGCGCACCGGGCCGCACCAGCAAGTCTTGAGGCGGAACCGCTCAGATTTCATGGTGCCATCAGGGCAAACGGCAACTCATGGAAGAGGCGTATATCTAGTGCCAGACCAATCCAACCACCGCCTGCCGGAGGAATTCGGGGGCAACGAGTGGCTTGTCGACGAACTGTACGAACAGTACTTGTCGAACAAGGAATCCGTTGACAAAAAGTGGTGGAGCATTTTCGAATCCTTCAAGGCTGAAGACGCCAAGTCGGGCAACGGCTCCAACGGTGCAGGCGCTCCGTCCGAGCTCGGCGCCAACCCGGTGACCCGGCAGCTTCCGGTAGTCAAGGCGGAGTCCACCGCCCCCAACGCACCCAAGGCATCCGGCGAGTCCCCCGCTGCAACGCAGCAGTCGGGAAAGCCCCCGGTTGCCAAGGAACCGGCCAAGGCTGTTGAAGCCCCGAAGGCCGAAGCCCCCAAGGCTGCTCCCATTCCCGCACAGCTGCCGAAGACCCAGCCCAGCGACGCCGCTGCGGAAGAGGACAAGGTCACCGTCCTGCGCGGTCCGGCCAAGGCCATCGCCACCAACATGGACCTGAGCCTGAGTGTTCCCACGGCCACCACGGTCCGCGCCATTCCGGCGAAGCTGCTCATTGACAACCGGATTGTCATCAACAGCCACCTGGAACGCGCCCGCGGCGGCAAGGTGTCCTTCACGCACCTGCTGGGCTACGCCATCATCCGAGCCGCTGCGCAGTTCCCGTCCATGAACGTGCACTACGACGAAGTGGACGGCAAGCCCGTTGCCGTCCAGCCCGCGCATGTGAACTTCGGCCTGGCCATCGACATGCCCAAGCCGGACGGCACCCGCCTGCTGGTGGTCCCGAACATCAAGAAGGCCGAAACCCTGAACTTCTCGGAGTTCTGGCACGCCTACGAAGACCTGGTCAAGCGCGCCCGGGCCGGCAAGCTCGGCGCGGACGACTACAAGGGCACCACCATCTCCCTGACCAACCCCGGCGGAATCGGCACCGTGCACTCCGTGCCGCGCCTTTCCAAGGGCCAGGCCGCCATCATCGGTGCCGGTGCCCTTGAGTACCCGGCGGAGTTCCAGGGCGCGAACGAGAAGATCCTTGCCCGCAACGCGATCAGCAAGATCATCACCCTGACCTCCACCTATGACCACCGCGTCATCCAGGGTGCCGGCAGCGGCGAGTTCCTGCGCATCATCCACCAGCTCCTGCTGGGCGAGCAGGGCTTCTACGACGAGATCTTCGAATCCCTGCGGATTCCGTACGAGCCGGTCCGCTGGAGCCCTGACATCCAGGTCAACCCGGACGAGCAGATCAACAAGGTTGCCCGCATCCAGCAGCTCATCCACTCCTACCGGGTACGCGGCCACCTGATGGCCGACACCAACCCGCTGGAATACGTGCAGCGCCGGCATGCGGACCTGGACATCCTCAACCACGGCCTGACGCTGTGGGACCTGGACCGCGAGTGGCCCACGGGCGGCTTCGGCGGCAAGCCGATGCTCAAGCTGCGCAAGATCCTGGGCGTGCTGCGTGACGCGTACTGCCGCACGGCCGGCATCGAGTACATGCACATCCAGGACCCCGAAGAGCGCCAGTGGTTCCAGGACCGCCTGGAAACCAAGTACACCAAGCCCACCCGCGAAGAGCAGCTGCGCATCCTCAGCAAGCTCAACGCGGCGGAGGCCTTCGAGACGTTCCTGCAGACCAAGTTCGTTGGCCAGAAGCGCTTCTCCCTGGAAGGCGGCGAATCCCTGATTCCGCTGCTGGACGCCGTGATCTCCGGTGCTGCCGACGACGGCCTCGAAGAGGTCGGCATCGGCATGGCCCACCGCGGCCGCCTGAACGTGCTGACCAACATCGCCGGCAAGACCTATGCCCAGGTCTTCCGCGAATTCGAGGGCACCCAGGATCCGCGCAGCGTCCAGGGTTCGGGCGACGTGAAGTACCACCTCGGCACCGAGGGCACCTTCACCTCCGACAACGGCAACGAGACCAAGGTCTACCTCGCCGCCAACCCGTCCCACCTCGAAGCCGGCGACTCCGTCCTCGAGGGCATTGTCCGGGCCAAGCAGGACCGGCTGGACAAGGGGGACGAATTCCCCGTCCTGCCGATCCTCGTGCACGGCGACGCGGCCTTCGCCGGACAGGGCGTGGTGGCGGAAACGCTGAACCTCTCCCAGCTCCGCGGCTACCGCACCGGCGGCACCATCCACGTGGTGGTCAACAACCAGGTGGGCTTCACCACCGCCCCCACCTCTTCCCGCTCCTCGGTGTACTCCACCGACGTCGCGAAGATGGTCCAGGCGCCCATCTTCCACGTCAACGGAGACGATCCGGAAGCAGTGGTCCGGGTGGGCCAGCTGGCCTATGAGTACCGCCAGCGCTTCCACAAGGACGTTGTCATCGACATGGTCTGCTACCGCCGCCGCGGCCACAACGAGGGCGACGATCCCTCGATGACCCAGCCGATGATGTACAGCCTGATCGAAGCCAAGCGTTCGGTCCGCAAGCTGTACACCGAGTCCCTGATCGGACGCGGCGACATCAGCCAGGACGAGGCCGAGCAGGCGCTGCGCGACTACCAGGGCCGCCTGGAGCGTGTCTTCGCTGAGACGCACGCAGCCCAGACCTCGCCCATCCCGGTGATCACCAAGGACACGGAAGCGATTTCGGACCTCGAGCGTCCTGCCGCCCAGCAGGAAGGCACCACGATCATCAAGCCGGCCAGCACGGCGGTTTCCCCGGAGGTCCTGGCCCACATCGGCAAGGCGCACGTCGCCGTGCCGGAAGGCTTCACGGTCCACCCGAAGCTGAAGTCCCTGCTGGAAAAGCGCGAGCAGATGTCCCGCGAGGGCAACATCGACTGGGGCTTCGCCGAAATTGCAGCCTTCGGTTCCCTGCTGATGGAAGGCGTCCCCGTACGCCTCGCCGGGCAGGACTCCCGCCGCGGCACCTTCACGCAGCGCCACGCCGTCTTCCACGACCGCGCGACCGGCGAAGAGTGGATGCCGCTCGCCGAGCTCGATCCGAACCAGGCCAAGCTGTGGATCTACGATTCCCTGCTTTCGGAATTCGCGGCCATGGGCTTCGAATACGGCTACTCCGTGGAACGCCCGGATGCCCTGGTGCTCTGGGAAGCCCAGTTCGGTGACTTCGTCAACGGTGCCCAGACCATCATTGACGAGTTCATCTCCTCGGCAGAGCAGAAGTGGGGCCAGCGGTCCTCCCTGGTACTGATGCTGCCGCACGGCTACGAAGGCCAGGGTCCGGACCACTCGTCCGCACGGATCGAGCGGTTCCTGCAGATGTGCGCCGAGGACAACATGATTGTTGCGAACCCGACCACGGGTGCCTCGCACTTCCACCTGCTGCGCCGCCAGGCCTACAGCCGCCCGCGGAAGCCCCTGGTGGTCTTCACGCCGAAGCAGCTGCTGCGCCTCAAGGCCGCGGCAACCTCGGTGGAGGACTTCACGCACGGCGAGTTCCAGCCGGTCATTCCGGAGCACGCGGAACTGGATGCAAATGCCGTTGACCGGGTGCTGCTCGTCTCGGGCCGTCTCTACTACGATCTGCTGGCCAACCGCCAGAAGACCAACGACGAGAAGACGGCCATTGTCCGGGTGGAACAGCTTTACCCGCTTCCGGTCGACGAGATCCGCGCCGCCGTGGCCAAGTACCCGAACGCGGAGATCGTCTGGGCGCAGGACGAGCCGGCCAACCAGGGCCCGTGGCCCTTCATCGGCCTGAACCTGCCGCAGTACCTGGATTCCCGCCTGCGCCTGGTCTCGCGGCCGGCGTCGGCGTCCACCGCCACCGGCTCGGCCAAGCGCCACGCCGTGGAACAGGACATCCTCGTGAAGAAAGCCTTCGAACGTCAGTAGGCTAGGTTTGGGGTGGGGCGCTTCGGCGTCCCACCCTGTTTTTTTGACTCGAGAAGGTGACTAGTGGAACAACGCAGAATTCGGCTTGCTGCGGTGGGTGATGAGCTGCTGGCCGGACACGGGGATCCGCGGGCACTCGGCTGGCTGGGACGTGTCCTGGCCCGCACATCGCCTGAAAACGTCAACCTGCAGGCCTACAGCCTGGCCGCACCGAACGAAGGTACCGAAGCGCTGGCCAACCGCTGGCTCGCGGAAGCGGGACGCCGGTTTGAGGACGGCTGTGAAAACCGCCTGGTGATCGGTCTCTCGGACCGCGACCTGGACCTGGAACTGACCACGGCCCGGAGCCGGCTGAACCTGGCGAACATCCTCGACGGTGCCGCACAGATGAGCATCAAGGTCTTCGTCGTCGGCCCTCCCCCGGGCCTTGACCCGGAACGGAACCGTAAACTTGCCGACCTGTCCGCCGCCTTCGGCGACGTGACGACTCGGCGCAAGCACATGTACGTGGATACCCTCAACCCGCTGCTGAACCATGAGCAGTGGCGCGCTGACCTGGCTGCCAACGGCGGGACGCCGGGCCAGGCCGGCTACGGCCTGATGGCGTGGCTTGTACTGCACCGCGGCTGGTACCAGTGGCTTGACCTGCCCGACATGAACTGACCGGATACCGGCAGTATGCACGCGAAAACCCTCCCGGCACCTGTCGGGAGGGTTTTTTGCATTCCCCGACTTATTCCCGCGAGCAGCGTCGATCAGGTAACGATCAGTTAACGACCCGTAACCTGTCTCACACTGGAAACATTTAGTGGCTAATGTTGCTCCACATGTGGCGGCTCTCACTCGCCGCTTGGGGGGCCATCATTGGTGGTTCCTGACTCCTCATCACCAGTTAGGACTACAGATGCGTACTAAGCGCACGGCAGCTCTTGCCGCACTCTCCGTAGGTGCCCTGTTTCTGGGCGCCTGCGGCTCCGCCGGCGGCGGAACCGAAAGCGAAGGCGGCAACGAGGCAACCGAAAACCTCGCCTCGACCATCACCGTTGCCATCAGCCAGGCACCTGACGCCTACAACTCCGGCACGGCGAACACGAACAGCTCGTACAACAGCTACGTGGACAACCTCGTGCACAGCAACTTCGTGGAGTACAGCCCCAACGGCGTCATCCATGACGAAGAGTTCGGCACGTTCGAAAAGACCAGCGACGACCCGCTGACGGTGAAGTACACCATCAACGAAGATGCCAAGTGGTCCGACGGCACCCCCATCGACTTCGACGACGTCCTGCTTAACTGGGCTGCCTACTCCGGCAAGACCCTGGGCGCCGACGGCGAAAACATCTTCCAGCCCTCCTCCACCAACGGCTACTCGCAGACCAAGATGATCGAGGGCGAAGCCGGCTCCAAGGAATTCGAGATGGTCTTCGAAACTCCTTACGCCGACTGGGAAGCCATGATGATCGGCCCCATGATGCCTGCACACGTTGCAGCGGAACAGGGCGGACTCAGCACCGAAAACAACGGCGAGGCCCTGATCAAGGCCATCCAGGACGGCGACACAGCAGCGCTCACGCCTGTGGCCGAGTTCTGGAACACCGGCTGGAACTACGAAGCCGACCTCACCACCCTGCCGGACGCCGCACTCATCCCGTCCTCGGGCCCGTACGTCCTGGACAACGCCACGGACGGCACCCTGACCCTCAAGCGCAACGAGAACTACTGGGGCGAAGAGCGCAAGGGCAAGACCGAGAACATCGTCTTCAAGGCCATCGAGGACACCGAAGCCGTACAGGCCCTCCAGAACGGCGATGTGGACATCATCGAGCCGTCCGGCCCAACGGTTGACACGAAGACCTCCATCGAGGGCATCGGTGACAGCGTCAAGATGCTGACCGGCCCGGAACTGACGTTCAGCCACATTGACCTGGACCAGTCCGAAAGCGGCGTGTTCAAGGATCTGGCTGTCCGCCAGGCCTTCGCCAAGTGCGTACCGCGCGAGGACATCGTCGAGAAGTTCGCCAAGCCGATTGACGAAAACGCCACGGTCGACAACCTCCGTGAGTACCAGCCGGGCCAGGAGGACTACGAAGACGTCCTCGCCGGTGCACCGTCCGCCAGCGAGTACGACGAAGTGGACATCGAAGGCGCCAAGAAGCTGCTGGCCGACGCCGGCAAGACCACCCCGGTCTCCGTGCGCCTGATGTACTCCTCCACCAGCCAGCTGCGTGCTGACATTGTCACCCTGATCAAGAACTCCTGCGACCAGGCCGGCTTTGACATCGTTCCCACCCCGGACCCCAAGTGGAGCGCCAAGCTCAACGAGCCCGGAGCCTGGGACGCCATCCTGTTCGCCTGGGCCGGCTCCGGCCTGGCTGCCAGCGCACAGTCCATCTACGTCTCCGACGGCGAGCAGAACTACGGCAAGTTCACCAACGAAGAGCTCGACAAGCTCTGGGACCAGATCGCCAGCTCCACTGACGCAGAAGAAGTCAAGGAACTGAAGACCAAGGCTGAGGAAATCCTCGCCGCCGAGGTCTACAACGTGGTCCTGTACGCGAACTCCGGCGTTGTTGCCCACTCCTCCAAGATGGAGAACGTGGAACTGAACCCGAGCCAGAACGGCATCACCTGGAATGCCTACAAGTGGACAAAGCAGGCCTAGCAGCGCCATCACGCTAGCCGCAGCATAAGCGGGGATGGGCAGATTCCTTATCTGCCCATCCCCCTGCTTGTGTCCACGGCGTCCTTCAGTCCCACCCCAAGGAGCCTCCGGTGTTCTATTTCATCCTCAAAAGAGCGGTGACCTCGTTCTTTATCCTCTTGGCCGCAACGGCCCTGATGTTCGTCCTGGCCGTCAATTCCGGCGATCCCCTCCACGACCTCGCCGAGCTGCGCAACGCAGACCGTGAATCCCGCATAGCCGCCCGTACCGAATCCATGCATCTGGACGAGCCGATCCACATCCGCTACCTGCTCTGGCTGCAGGAAATCGGACGGTGCATCATCCCCGGCGGCGCACAGTGCACGTTGGGCCTGGACCGCGTGGGCAACCCCGTCATTGACCAGCTGCAGGCCGCGGCCGGATCCACTTTCCGCCTGGTGGTCGTAGCAACGGTGCTCGCGCTCCTCCTGGGTGTCCTGATCGGCGTCGTGACGGCCCTGCGCCAGTACAGCGTGTTCGACTACTCGATCACTTTCGTCGCTTTCCTCCTCTTCTCCATGCCGCTGTTCTGGCTATCCACCCTGCTCAAGCAGTACCTGGCCATCGGGCTGAACACCTGGCTCGCCAACCCCACCATGTCCTATCTGGGCATAGCGCTCCTGGGCGTGGTAGCGGGCGTCATCTGGATGGTGGTCATCGGCGGCGACCGCCGCCGACGGCTCCGGGTATTCGCGGTGGCCGCCGTCGCAACGTCGGTCACCATGCTCCTGCTGCTGATGACCGGCTGGTTCAAGACCCCGGGCTTCGGCCCGGTGGGCATCCTCGTCAGTGCGTTCGCCATTGCCCTGGGCGCCACCGCGCTCTTCGCCGGGTTCCGCCGCCGCCGGGTGGTCTACGCAACGCTCGCCACGGCTGCAGCCGGTTTTGCCGGTTACTTGGTCACCATGCCCGTCATGGAAGATCCCAACTGGCTGACCATCTCGGGACTGGCAGTAGTGACCGTGGTGGTCTCGGCTGCCATCGGACACTTCGTCGGCGGCCCCTACGCCAAGCAGGCCCGCCAGCTCACCGCCGTCGTCGGCCTGCTGATCGGGTTCATCGTTTTCCTGGACGCGCTCCTGCACGCCTACCCCTCGCTGTCGCGCAAAAACGGCGGGCGGCCCATCCCCACCACGGGTTCCTCCACTCCCAACCTGGATGGCACCTTCTGGGAAGTGAACCTGGATTACGCGCTGTACCTGGTGCTTCCGACCATCGCCATCATGCTGATCTCATTTGCCACCTACACCCGCTACACGAGGGCAAGCGAGCTGGACGTCATGACGCAGGACTACATCCGCACGGCACGGGCAAAGGGCCTGAGTGAGCGCACCGTGGTGGTCAAGCATGCCTTCCGCAACGCCATGATCCCCATAACCACCCTCATGGCCTTCGACTTTGCCGGTGTGCTCGGCGGCGCCGTGGTCACTGAATCGGTCTTCGGCTGGAACGGCATGGGCAAGATGTTCACCGACGGACTGGACAACGTGGACCCGAACGTCATCATGGCCTTC
Source organism: Arthrobacter sp. Y3224198 (assembly GCF_059090025.1). Lineage (NCBI taxonomy): Bacteria > Bacillati > Actinomycetota > Actinomycetes > Micrococcales > Micrococcaceae > Arthrobacter > Arthrobacter sp. Y3224198. Next base: position 123,093 of record NZ_JBNHFG010000008.1, on the reverse strand, counting down.
TTCCTCGTCACGGCCGTGGCCGCAGTGACCTTCAATATGCTGGCTGACATCGCCTATGCGTTCCTCGACCCGCGCATCAGCCTGAACTGATAGGTAGAGCAATGACAGATAACAAGATTTCCGCGGACGGACCGAAGGAAAGCAGCCCGGAGCTGGCGGCCATGACGCTGGAAAGCCAGCGCACCGTCACGGCCGACTCCCCCGCCTCGCAGGCGGTCGTCGCCGAACCGAAAATCACCGAGGCCAAGAGCCAGTCACAGCTGGTCCGGGAACGTTTCTTCCGGCACAAGGGCGCGATGGGCGGCATGATCGGCCTGGCCTTCATTGTGCTGCTGGCGTTCACCTCCATCGGCCTCAACATCGGTTCGGTCCACATCCCGGGCTGGTGGAAGCACAGCTACTCCGAGGTGCTGGCTACCTCCAACGGGGGCAGGCCCACCCTGTCCTGGACGGGGCTCGGTGAGCATCCGTTCGGACAGGATGCCCTGGGCCGCGACTACTTCGCCATGACCATGCGCGGTGCGCAGATCTCGCTGATCATCGCCTTCATCGTCGGTATTGTCGGCACCGTCATCGGTACCGTGGTCGGTGCGCTTGCCGGTTACTACCGAGGCAAGGTCGAAGCGGTGCTGATGCGCTTCACCGACGTCATCATCACTATCCCGTTGCTGGTGGTGGCCGCCGTGCTGTCCACCATCGTGGCGAAAGCCGGCATTGTGGTGTTTGCCATCTTCCTGGGCATGTTGACCTGGACCGGCCTGGCCCGGATTGTCCGCGGCGAGTTCCTGTCCCTGCGGGAGAAGGAATTCGTAGAGGCGGCCAAGTCGGTAGGCGCCACCTCCGGCCGGATCATCTTCAAGCACATCCTGCCCAACACCGTGGGCGTCATCATCGTCTCGGCCACGCTGGCGATCTCCGGTGCCATCCTGCTCGAAACCGCCCTCGGCTTCCTGGGCCTGGGCGTGCAGAATCCGGACACCTCGCTGGGCAAGCTGATCAACGAGAACAGGTCCGCCATGACCTCCCGTCCGTGGGTCTTCCTCTGGCCGGGCGTCTTCATCGTGGCGATCGCCCTGGCCGTGAACTTCATCGGCGACGGACTCCGGGATGCGTTTGATCCCCGACAGACAAGGAACAAGCAATGACCTCCACACCGGTATACAGCGACACCGCGGCTGCAGACACCGGAGCCGCCATCCTTGAGGTCAGCGGGCTCGGCGTCGACTTCAACGTGGACAACGAATGGGTCATGGCCGCCGAAGACGTCAATTACAACGTGTATCCGGGAGAAATCCTGGCGATTGTGGGCGAGTCCGGTTCCGGTAAGAGCATGTCCTCCATGGCCCTGTTGGGCCTGCTGCCCGGCAACGGCCGCTCCACCGGCAGCGCAAAGCTGCGGGGCAAGGAACTGATCGGAGCCCCGCAGTCGGCGCTGCGGAAGATCCGCGGCAATGACATTGCCATGATCTTCCAGGAGCCGATGACGGCCCTGAACCCGGTACTGACCGTCGGTGAACAGATCAAGGAGATCATCGAGCAGCACACCGATGCCTCGCCGTCGCAGGCCCGGGCACGTGCCATCGAACTGCTGCGCATGGTGGAAATCCCCGATCCGGAAACCCGGTACGAGAACTACCCGCACCAGTTCTCCGGCGGACAGCGGCAGCGGGCCATGATTGCCATTGCCATTGCCAATGACCCGATCCTGCTGATTGCCGACGAGCCCACCACCGCGCTGGACGTCACCGTGCAGGCCGAGGTACTGGAACTGCTGCGCAAGCTTAACAAACGGTTGAACAGCGCCATCCTGCTGATCACCCACGACATGGGGGTGGTGGCCGACCTTGCGGACAACGTCGTGGTGATGCAGAACGGACGGATCGTGGAGGCAGCCTCCGCCGCCGATCTGTTCAGTGCCCCGCAGCAGGACTACACCAAGGCACTGCTCGACGCCGTACCCCACCTGGGCTCCAAGGTGGGCGGCGTCCTCGCCGCCGTGGAGGTGGAAGACGACGGGTCGCTGCAGATCGCCGAAGCGCCGCGCTCCGTCATGATCGCCTCCGAAGAGGTGGCCGAACCGACGTCGTCGCAAATGCCGGCACTCCAGCTGGAAAACGTCGCCATCGAGTACCCGGGACGGTTCCGCCAGCCGGCGTTCCGTGCCGTGTCCGATGTTTCCTTCACCATCATGCCCGGTGAGGTCATGGGCCTGGTAGGCGAATCCGGCTCCGGCAAGTCCACCATCGGCCGCGCGGTCACCGGGCTGCTGCCCGTGGCCGAAGGCAGCGTGCGGATCAACGGAACCGACATTGCCGGGCTTTCGCCAAAGAAGATGCGCCCGCTGCGACGCAAGTTCGCCATCGTGTTCCAGGACCCGGCGGCGTCGCTGAACCCGCGTATGTCCATCGGTGAAAGCATCGGCGAACCGCTGTTCCTCCATGAAAAACTGTCCAAGGCCGAGTTGGACAAGCGGGTGGAGAACCTGCTGGATGATGTCCAGCTCCCCAAGAGCTTCCGCAACCGGTACCCGCATGAGCTTTCCGGCGGCCAGCGCCAGCGCGTGGGGATTGCCCGGGCGCTGTCGCTGCGGCCGTCGCTGCTGGTGGCGGACGAACCGACGTCGGCCCTGGACGTGTCCGTGCAGGCGCGCGTGCTGGCCCTGCTGCAGGACCTGCAGCGCGAGTACGGCTTCGCCTGCCTGTTCGTCAGCCACGACCTGGCGGTGGTGGAAATCCTCGCCAGCCACATTGCGGTGCTGAACAAGGGCCGCATGGTGGAACAGGGCTCCACCGAACAGGTCCTGAAATACCCGCAGGATCCGTATACGCGGCGCCTGCTGGCAGCGGCCCCGGTGCCGGACCCGGCAGAACAGGCCTACCGCCGCGAGCAGCGCAACGCCCTGCTCGCGGCCGGCAGCGAAGAGAAGTACATCAGCGCCGACTAGTTCAAAGCGGCTCCGGAACCAGCACAGGCGGCGGCGTCAGTGGCGGAAGACAATCTTCCCCATGACGTCGCCGTCCTGCATTTTCCGGAAACCCTTTTCGGCATCCTCCAACGAAAGCACGGAGTCGATTTCCGGACGTACCCCGGTGGCGACCAGGAAGGCCACCAGGCGCTGCAGTTCTTCGCGGGTGCCCATGGTCGAACCCAGCACCTTCAGCTGCAGGAAAAACACCCGGTTCAGGTCTGCCGGAGGATTGGGGCCGCTGGTGGCGCCGCAGGTCACCAGGGCGCCGCCGGGCTTCAATGACTTCAGCGAGTGCGCCCAGGTGGCTTCCCCCACCGAGTCGAACACCGTGTCCACCCGCTCGGGCAGGCGTGCGCCGGCGTCGAACACCTGCTCCGCTCCCAGGCGCAGGGCATGCCCGCGCTTTGACTCGCTCCGGCTGGTAGCCCACACCCGGAAGCCTGCCGCAGAGGCGAGGCTGATCAGCGCGGTGGCCACCCCTCCCCCGGCACCCTGGACCAGGATGGTGGAACCCGGGGCAGCGGGATTGACGGTGAACAGCATGCGGTAGGCCGTCAGCCAGGCCGTGGGCAGGCAGGCTGCTTCCTCGAAACTCAGCCCGGCCGGCTTCGGCACCAGGTTGCGTTCCGGTACCCACACTTCGTCGGCCATGGCACCGGGATATTTCTCGGACAGCAGGCTGCGCCGCGGATCCAGGGTTTCATCGCCCTCCCAGCCCGGGGAGGAGAGAACGGCATGGACAATAACCTCGTTGCCGTCGTCGTCGATCCCGGCCGCATCGCAGCCCAGGATCATCGGCAGCCGGTCAGCAGGCAGGCCCACGCCCTGGAGGGACCAGAGGTCATGGTGGTTCAGGGCCGAGGCTTTGACCCGGACCCGGCGGAAACCCTCCGGCGGCTCGGGGCGTTCCACCTCTCCGACCCGCAGGCCGCCAATCGGATCGTCACCGGACTGTGTCTGTGCATATACCGCTCGCATCTGCGCCACTCCCTTGTTCGTTCGGTGCCCTCCATCCTAGGGGTGTTCCGGCGGCCCGCACCGTTTAGGCGTGCACGCGCGGCATGTGGGACACTGGAGGGCAGAACTTTTCGGAATCAAAGGAGGCAGCTATGAGCAAGCGTGCACGCAAGCGTCGTGACCGTAAGCGCGGCGGCGCTAACCACGGTAAGCGTCCCAACACCTAAGCAAGACAGGTGAGCCGCGTGGCCCCCAGGGCCAGGCACAGGGAACCCCCGGTACCAGCTGGTACCGGGGGTTCTTTTTACCTGCAGTCCTGGACCTGGCGTACCTAGTGGTCGGCCGTCTGGATCTGGCTGATGCGGCTGAGGATACTGGCCTTCAGCGTCTCGGGGGCCGCCTCGGTACAGGAGCGCTTGACTACGGAACGGATCACGCACTCCAGGTCGTGTTCCTGGGCGCATTCCGGACAGCCGTCCAGATGCTCCTTGATCTCCACGAGGTCCTCGTGGGACAGCGCACCGTCCAGGTACTCGTAGAGCCGTTCAATGCGGGCGTCTTCGCAATCGCCCAGGCTCTGGCAATCGCTCATAGCTCATTCCCCTGTTTCGTAGTTGATGCGCCGGGTCCGGCTGCGGGCACTTTGCCCTTGATGCCGCGTTCACGGGCGTATTCCGCCAGGAGTTCGCGGAGCATCTTGCGTCCGCGGTGAAGGCGGGACATCACGGTGCCGATCGGCGTGTTCATGATTTCCGAAATTTCCTTGTACGCGAAGCCCTCCACATCGGAGAAGTAGACGGCAAGCCGGAACTCCTCCGGGATGGACTGCAGGGCGTCCTTGACATCGGAATCGGGCAGGTGGTCCAGGGCCACCGCTTCAGCGGACCGCAGCCCGGTGGAGCTGTGTTCGGCTGCCCGGGCCAGCTGCCAGTCCTCCACCCCTTCGGAGTTGGCCTGCAGGGGCTCCCGCTGCCGCTTCCGGTAGAGGTTGATGTACGTGTTGGTCAGGATGCGGTACAGCCAGGCCTTCAGGTTGGTCCCGGGCCGGTACTGGTGGAACGCGGAGAATGCCTTGGTATAGGCCTCCTGCACCAGGTCCTCCGCGTCTGACGGGTTCCGTGCCATGCGCATGGCTGCGGAGTAGAGCTGGTCCACGTACTGCATGGCGTCCTGCTCAAAGCGCAGTTTGCGTGCCTCGTCCGATTCGGTGGCAACGTCGAGTTCGAAGTTTTCCACGTGGGGGCTGCCTTCCGGCGCATCAGTCTTCATCACTGACCAGTCTACGGTGCGGGCGGGCACCCGTACGTGTAGCGCAGGCCCGTGCGCAGTCTGCGCTGCAGTCAGCGTGGCGGCTGGCACTATGGCATCTCCTGACGGTCGGAAGCACTTGCTGATACAGGTGCCAACCACGCCGCCGTGCCGCCTATTCCCACAGTGCGCTTCGGATGTGCCAAAGCCGCAGCCAATGCCAGACTAAGGTGGAGGCAGCACCAAATGTTGTTTTTACCGCGAAACATGTGGATTCACCAGGAGGCCTTTATGTCATTAGTCCGTTTGATTGCACGCCCGCTGCTCGCCACCGGATTTGTTGCCGTAGGCGTGGAACGCCTTCGGAACGTGGACCAGACCGCCGAACAGCTCGCCCCCACCCTCTCGCGCGTCGGCAGTGCGGTCCCGGCTGCCGCCGCAGCCACCTCCAATCCCGCCCTTGTGGCCCGGGTGGCCGGCTACACCCAGGTGGGCGCAGCCTCCCTGCTGGGTATGGGCAAGTTCACCCGCCTCGCCTCACTGCTGCTGGCCGGCACCGCCGCGCTGAACTCCGTGGTTGAATACCGCAACGCCGAAGCCTCCACCGCCGCCGAGCGCAAGGAACGCCGCAACCAGCTGCTCAAGAACCTCTCGCTGATCGGCGGCGTACTGCTGTCCGCAGTCGACACCAACGGCCGTCCGGGGCTGGCCTGGCGGGCCAACCACCTGGCCTCGGACACCGGCCGCAAGGGCCGCGCAGCAGCCAAGGCGGTCCGGAAGACCACCGGCAAGCAGATCAAGGCCGTGTCCAACGCCGCTTCGGACATCGTGGGTTCCTAGCCGCAATGAGTGCTCCGAATGCCGGGATGCCGGCAACCTGGCCCGCGCCCTTCGCCGTTTCGCCCGTGGAGGCAACCGTCTCCGTTCCGGGGTCGAAGTCGCTGACCAACCGCTATCTGGTCCTGGCCGCCCTTGCGGACGGCCGGTCCAGGTTGCGGGCACCCCTGCATTCCCGGGATTCGGAGCTTATGGTGTCCGCCCTGCGGACGCTTGGGGCCGTTGTTACGGAAAGTGAGGGCAGCGGCGCCTTCGGGCCGGACCTGCTGGTGGACCCGCTGACCGGTGCCGCCCCCTCCGCCCCGCGCCGGGTGGACTGCGGCCTGGCCGGGACCGTGATGCGCTTCGTTCCTCCCCTGGCCGCCCTCGTGGCCGGCAGCACAGAGTTCGACGGCGACCCGCACGCACGCACCCGGCCCATGTCCGCCATCATCGACGCCCTGCGCAGCCTGGGTATCTCCGTGGACGACGGCGGGACCGGCTCGCTGCCCTTTATGCTTACGTCCTCCGGCCGTCCTGCCGGTGGACGCCTGGTCATTGACGCCGGCTCCTCGTCGCAGTTTGTCTCCGCCCTGCTGCTGGCCGCCCCGCGTTTCGAGCAGGGACTGCACCTCGTCCATGAGGGGGCTCCGCTGCCCAGCCCCGACCACATCGCCATGACCGTGCAGGTACTGCGCAGCGTGGGAGTGGACGTTGACGATTCGGTGCCGAACGAATGGCGCGTGGCTCCCGGCCCCATCGCCGCCTTCGACGTGGTGATCGAACCTGACCTTTCCAATGCCGGACCGTTCCTGGGCGCTGCCCTGGTCACCGGCGGCACCGTCCGCGTCACCGGCTGGCCCTCCGCCACCACCCAGGTGGGTGACAAATGGCGGAGCATCCTTCCGAAGCTTGGGGCAACCGTCAGCCTGGCGGACGGCACCCTGACCGTGACCGGCAGCGGCCGGATCCACGGTGCGGACCTGGCCGACACCAGCGAACTGGCCCCCACCGTCGCGGCGTTGTGCGCGCTGGCGGACTCGCCGTCGGTCCTGACGGGCATTGCCCACCTGCGCGGCCACGAAACGGACCGGCTTGCCGCCCTGGTCACCGAAATCCGGCGGCTCGGCGGCGACGCCGAGGAAACACCTGACGGGCTGCGGATCCGTCCTGCCGCGCTTCACGGCGGCACCTGGGAAACCTATGCCGACCATCGGATGGCCACCGCCGGCGCCCTCATCGGCCTGGCCGTGCCCGGCGTCGAGGTCCTGGACATCGGCACCACGGCCAAGACCCTCCCCGAGTTCCCCGAGCTGTGGCAGCAGCTGACCAAATCGGCGGTGGCCTAGCATGGCACGCAGCACCAGCGGCTGGGATGAATCCGACGTCCGGGTCCGGCCCAACAAAAAAGGCTCACGCCCCCGCACCAAGGACCGTCCCGCCCATGAGGACGCCGTCATCGGGCGCATCATCACCGTGGACCGGGGGCGGTACACCGCCGTCGTGGACGAAGACACGGCAAATGAACGCACCGTCATTGCCGCGCGCGCCCGCGAACTGCGGCGCACACCGGTGGTGGCCGGAGACCGGGTGGCACTGGTGGGTGACGTCTCCGGCGCTCCCGATACCCTGGCCCGCCTGGTCCGCGTAGAGGAACGCGCCACCGTGCTGCGGCGCAGCGCGGATGACACCGATCCGGTGGAACGCGTGGTGGTGGCCAACGCGGACCAGCTGGTCATTGTGGTGGCGGCAGCAAACCCCGAGCCCCGCACCGGTTTCATCGACCGCGCCCTGGTGGCCGCCTATGACGCCGGCATCTCCCCGGTCCTGTGCATCACCAAGGCGGATATCAAGGACCCCGCCGACCTGCTGGCCAATTACGAACATCTGGACCTGCAGGTCATCATCAGCCGCACTGCGGCCGCAGATGCGTCCGGCATCGATGCCCGGTCCGACGACGGGCTGTCCGCCCGGCTGCAGGGCACCGCCGTCGAGGCCCTGCACGAGGTTCTCCAAGGCCACGTCAGCGTCCTGGTGGGACCCTCCGGCGTAGGCAAATCCACCCTGGTCAACGCCCTCACCGGATCGGCGCGTGCCACCGGCGGCGTCAACGCCGTGACCGGGCGCGGCCGGCACACCTCATCCTCTGCGCTGGCCCTGCGGCTCAGCGACTCGCCCGCCGGCAGCTGGATCATCGACACCCCGGGCATCCGTTCCTTCGGCCTGGCGCATGTGGACCCGGACCGGATCCTGCAGGCCTTCCCGGACCTGGAGCCCGGCACCGCGGACTGTGAACGCGGCTGCCGGCACGATTCGGTGGCGGTCGGGTGCGGACTGGACCCCTACGTGGAGCAGGGCCATGCCGGCCCGGCCGGACCGGCCCGCCTGGCCTCCCTGCGGCGGCTGCTTGGCACCGGCACCCGCACGGAGAACAAGTCCTCCGCCAAGGAGCTGGGCGAACAGTAACCGCAGACCCCGCCGGTGCGCCCAAGGCACAGGACACTGCCTGCATTGCAGGCGTAATGCCGGGCAGTGCCCGCCGAATAAGGATAAGTTGAACAGTATGCCGTTCGTTCAGAACTACAACGATGACCTCCGCCTGGCCCATGTGATGGCCGATTCCGTGGATGACCAGACCATGTCCCGGTTCCGGGCGCTCGATTTGAAGATCGAAACCAAACCCGACTTCACCCCCGTGACCGACGCCGACAAGGCGGCCGAAGACGCCATCCGCGGCCAGCTCTCGCGTGCCCGGCCCCGCGACGCGGTATTGGGCGAGGAATTCGGCTCCAGCGGATCCGGGCCCCGGCGCTGGATCGTGGACCCGATCGACGGCACCAAGAACTTCATCCGCGGAGTCCCCGTCTGGGCCACGCTGATTGCCCTGGTCGACGACGGCGTGCCCGTCCTCGGCGTGGTCAGCGCCCCGGCGCTGGGCAAGCGCTGGTGGGCAGCCACCGGCACCGGTGCCTATATGGGCCGTTCCCTGGCCTCCGCCACCCGGCTGCGCGTCTCCAACGTCTCCCGGCTCTCCGACGCCTCGCTGTCCTACTCCAGCCTGGGCGGTTGGAAGGACCGTGGGAACCTGGAGGAATTCCTGGACCTGACCGAGTCCGTGTGGCGCACCCGGGCCTACGGAGATTTCTGGTCCTACTGCATGGTGGCCGAAGGCGCCGTCGACATTGCGTGCGAACCGGAACTGAACCTTTATGACATGGCGGCACTGGTGCCGATCGTGACCGAGGCCGGCGGCCGGTTCTCCTCCCTCGAAGGCGAGGACGGGCCGTTTGGCGGCAACGCGCTGGCCACCAACGGAACACTCCACAGCGAAGTGCTGCAGCGCCTGAACCCCGATCTGGACGATCTGCTCTAGCAATGGGCGCCTCCGGACCCCGGCTTGAGGCGCTGCGGCGCCGGCAGCTGGCCGACAGTTACCAGGAGGGCGGGGAGCACTACGACCGCATCCGGCCCGGCTACCCCGCCGAGGCCGTACGCTGGCTTGTGACCCGGCCCGGCTCCCCCGCCGTCCGTGACGTGGCCGACGTCGGCGCCGGCACCGGCAAGTACACCCGCGAACTGCACGCGGCCGGCCTCAGCGTCCACGCCGTGGACCCGTCCCGGGACATGCTCGTCCAGCTCTCCCGGTCCCTGCCCGGGGTTCCCGTACGGGTGGGCACGGCCGAGGACACGGGCCTGCCCGACGCCTCGATGGACGCCGTCACCGTGGCCCAGGCATGGCACTGGTGCGATCCGGAAGCAGCCAGCCGCGAGTTCGCCCGCGTGCTGCGGCCGGACGGAATCCTCGGACTGGTCTGGAACCAGCTGGACGTCAGTGTGCCGTGGGTGCACCGCTACTCGCGCATCATCCACGCCGGGGACGTCCTGCGGCCCGGGTTCCGCCCCGAGCTGGGCCCGGCATTCACCCTCGACACCTTCTCCACCGTGCCTTGGGTGCAGCAAATGACACCCGAAGACCTCTTTGACCTGGCCAAGTCCCGTGCCTTCTACCTGTCGGCGGACACCGCCGCCCGCGAACGGCTGCAGGCCAACCTCACCTGGTATCTGTACGAGCACCTCGGCTACCGGCCGGGCGAGGTCCTGGACCTGCCCTATCTCACCCTGACCTGGCGGGCGCTGCGGGCCTGACCGGTCCCCAGGGACACGAGGCCCGACGCCCTCCTGTCCGCTTCGGCCTGGTGCTTCACCGCCCCGCACTACATAGAATTGGTTGGATCCGGCCGGGCGGCGCAGGGAGAAAGCACGCATGGTCCATACCTTCGGGATCGAGGAGGAATTCCTCCTCCTCGATCCACTCACGGGGCTTCCCTCCGGAGCCCAGGAACCCACCCGGGCATTCCTGTCCGCTGCGCCGGGCGGCTTCACCGGTTCGGCGGAGTTGCTGGATGCCCAGGTGGAGGGCGCCACCCCCATCTGCACCGACCGGTTCCAGGCGTTGGACGCCCTCCTCGGCTTCCGGACCGGACTGGCGTCTGCGGCAGCAGCCGCAGGGGTTTCCGTGGCCGCCACCGGGGCCGCCCCACGCATCCCGGCAACGCCCGCCGTGCTCAATTCCTCCGCGCGCTACCGGAAGATGGGCCTGCTGACCGGTGCAGTGGGCAATGAACAGTACGTCAACGGCACCCATATCCACGTGGGCGTCCCCACCCGGGAAGCGGGCGTGCGCGTCCTGAACGGGCTGCGGCCCTGGTTGGGGCTGCTCGGCGCACTGAGCGCCAACTCGCCTTATTGGCGCGGGGAGGACAGCAGTTTCGCCAGCTGGCGTATGGTCCACTACCGCCGCTGGTCGGTCCAGGGCTGCCCGCCGTTTTTCCAGGATGCGGCGGACTATGCCCGCAGGCTCGGCAACCTGCTGGCCAGCGACGTGGTGCCCGACGCCGGGCACGTGGGCTGGGCGGCCAGGCTCTCCGAACGCTTCCCCACCGTCGAGGTCCGGATAGCCGACGCCCAGCTTCAGGCACAGGACTCCGTCCTGCTCGCCGTGCTCGTGCGTGCGTTGGTGGCCACCCTGGCCGCCGACGACGACGGAACCGCCCCCGCGGACCCCGACCCGGAGCTGCTGGACGCGGGGCTCTGGCAGGCAGCCCGTTTTGGCCTGCGCGGAAACCTGCTGGCCCATCCCGGTGGCAACACCCCGGCCGCCGGGCATCTTGCCGCACTGCTGGATTACGTGACACCGGCTTTGGAGGAAAGCGGGGACCGGGACTACGCAACGGCGGGCATCGACCGGGTCCGGAACCTGGGCACCGGCTCGGAAAGACAGCGCGACGCCGTCCGGGCGGGCGGTTTCGTAGCGCTCATGGAGCTGTTTGACCGTTCACTGGGCGCGGGAACGTCCTAGCTGCGACGCGGGGCATTTGGTGCGCACCCGGGTTGCCGCACTAGTCTCGGGGAAGACGAAATCACCAGCGGTGCCGTTCGGGGACGGCCTGAGTCCACGGGAGAATCACATATGGCGACACTGGGCATTGAAGAGGAATACCTGCTGCTGGATCCGTCCAGCGGCCTTCCGGTCCACAAGGCCGCGGAGGTGGAGGCGTTCCTGCACAGCTCCCCGCGGGTCACTGAGTCGGAGGTCCAGCGCGAACTGCTGAGCTGCCAGATCGAAACGGCCACCCCGGTCTCCTCCACCCTCACCGAAGCGGAAGAGTACCTGCTGAACTTCCGCACCCAGCTGGAGGCCGGAGCGCGCAAGGCCGGAGTTGTTGCGGCAGGCACCGCCAGCGCCCCGCGCATTGAGGAGCATTACCCCGAGCTCACGGACAAGGACCGTTACCGGGACCTGCAGGCCAGCGCCCCGGGCATTGTGGGCGACCAGTTCGTCAACGGCCTGCACGTACACGTCTCGGTCCCGGACCGGGAAACCGGCGTGCAGGCACTGAACCGGATCCGCGAATGGCTGCCGGCCGTTATCGCGCTGAGCACCAACTCGCCCTTCTGGCTGGACCGTGACAGCGGATTCGGCAGCTGGCGCGTGGTGCACTACCGGCGCTGGCCGGTCCAGGGCTGCGCACCGGTATTCCGTGACGCTGCCGACTATGAACGCCGTATCCAGGCCCTGGTGGACACCGGGGCCATCATTGACCGCGGTGTGCTGACCTGGATGGCCCGGCTCTCGGACAGCTACCCCACCCTTGAAGTCCGGGCCGGCGACGCACAGCTGAAGGCACGGGATTCCGTCCTGCTCGGCGGCATCATCCGCGGCCTGGTCAGCACGGCCGTTGCCCAGGCGCGCGCCGGCATCCCCTACTCGCAGCCGGACGACGAACTGCTGGATGCTGCCATGTGGCAGGCCGCGCGGGACGGACTCACCGGGAACCTGGTGGACCCGGTTTCTGCCGGGCTGGTCCCGGCCCGGGAGCGGATTGGAAAGCTGCTCGGCTTCATTGGCGGCGCCCTTGCCGAGGAAGGCGACACGGACTGGGTACACGCCGGACTCGAGGACCTGTGGCGGAACGGGACCGGCGCTCAGCAGCAGCGCCGGGCCATGGCCGGGGGCGGAATGCCGGCGCTGCTGGACCTGTACGCCGGCTCGCTGACCTCGGAATAGTCCCGTTCGGAGCAGGCCGGCTGCGCGGACTCAGCCACCGGGATAGATGGAAATATCCAGCACCCGTGCCTCCCACGGCCGCAGCACATGGTGGTCGCCGGCGTCGGCGTAGTTGCCCAGGACCAGTTCACCGGATCCAAGGTTGGACGGGACGCCCAGCTCCCCGCCGGACACGTTGCCCAGCACCAGCAGGGCCTGGTCTCCCCTGCTGCGCCGAAACGCGAACAGCGTGGGGTGGGCAGGGTCCAGCATGCGGAAGTCGCCCAGTGACACCAGCTTCGACTCGTGCCGGAGCCGGATCAGGCGCTGGTAGTAGCCGAAGACGGACTTCCCGGCGGCGCGGTCCGCTTCGACGCTCACCGACGGATAACCTGCGCCCAGGGGTATCCACGGTTCCACTGTGCTGAAGCCGGCATTCGGTCCGGAGGTCCACTGCATGGGCGTGCGGGCATTGTCGCGGCTCATCCGGCGCAGCGCCTCCAGCGCTGCTTCCCGGTCCATTCCCTGGGCCAGTGCCTCCGCGTAGTAGTTCAGCGACTCGACGTCCCGGTACTGGTCAATCGAGGTGAAACCCGCACTGGGCATGCCGATTTCCTCGCCCTGGTAGACGTAGGGGGTGCCGCGCTGCAGGTGCAGCAGGGTGGCCCACAGTGTGGCCGACTCATACCTGTACCCGGACTCGTCCCCGAAACGGGAGACCACGCGCGGCTGGTCATGGTTGTTCAGGTACAGGCTGTTCCAGCCGGTCTCGGACAGTCCGCGCTGCCACCGGTTCCAACTGGTCTTCAGGTCGGCCAGGTTCAGGCCGCGGTAATCGAACTTCCCGCCCGGGCCGTGGTCCAGGCTCACGTGCTCGAACTGGAAGACCATGTCCACTTCGTGCCGCCGCCGGTCCGTATACAGCTTGGCCTGCTCCACGGTGGCGCCGGGTGTTTCGCCCACGCTCAGGTAATCGCCCCCGCGTTCGCTGAAGACCTTCCGGTGCATCTCCTGCAGGTATTCGTGGATCCGCGGCCCGTTGACGTAGTAGGGGCTGCCGTCGCCCCAGACCCCCGACGAATCCGCCACGCCGTCCGGGAGCGCGGGATCCTTGGAGATGAAATTGATGACGTCCATGCGGAAGCCGTCCACCCCCTTGTCCAGCCACCAGTTCATCATCGCGTACACCCGCTCACGGACCCGGGCGGTCTCCCAGTTCAGGTCCGGCTGCTGCGGAGTAAAGAGGTGAAGGTAGTACTGCCGGGTGTGCTGGTCATAGGTCCAGGCCGACCCGCCGAACATGGACCGCCAGTTGTTTGGCTCGGCGCCGGGCTCCCCAGGGGCGAATCCGGGCCGGGCATCCCGCCACCAGTAACTGTCCCGGCGCGGAGAGTTGCGGGAGGACCTGGACTCCACAAAGCCCGGATACTCGCTGGAGGTGTGGTTGACCACCAGGTCCATGATCAGTTTGATGCCGCGGCGGTGCAGCCCGGCCAGCAACTCCTCATACTGTTCGTTGGTCCCGAACAGGGCATCGATCTGACGGTAGTCGCTGATGTCGTAGCCGTTATCGAACTGCGGCGACTGATGCACAGGGGAAAGCCAAAGAACATCGATGCCAAGATCAACAAGGTGGTCCAGGTGCTCGATGATGCCGCCGATATCTCCGATCCCGTCACCGGTGGAGTCGGCAAAGCTGCGCGGATAGATCTGGTACACGACGGCGTCGGCCCACCACGCCGGATGCTGCGGATCCTCCATGGACGGCCGTCCTTTCGCGGGTGTCACAGCATAGTACGTCCCGCCGCCCGGCTGGCACAGGGCTGCCGCAGGTTCCCGGGCCAGCTGCTCCGGGGACGCCGGTTTTCCTTGAACCCGGCAGGGCCCAACACTAACGTTGGCGCTGCAGACGGGTCCCGTGTGCGGTCACCGTCTGGAACCCTAACGTTTGGAGTAACTGCCATGGCAACACTGACCGTTTGGAAATTCTCTGATGCCGGGGCTGCTGAGCGCGCCACGGAAACCCTCGCCAGCCTGCAGTCGCAGGGGCTCATCAATGTCCAGGATGAAGCAGTGGTCACCTGGCCCGACGACAAGAAAAAGCCGAAGACCATCCAGGAGCACCATCTGGTGGGAGCAGGCGCCCTGGGCGGCGGCTTCTGGGGACTCCTGTTCGGCCTGATTTTCTTTGTTCCCCTGATCGGTGCCGCAGTGGGTGCCGCAGTCGGTGCGTTGTCGGCGTCCATGGTCGACGTGGGGATCAACGATGACTTCATCGCCCAGGTCCGCCAGGAAGTCACGCCGGGCACGTCCGCCCTGTTCGTGCTGTCCACCGATGCCGTGGAGGACCGGGTGGCCGAAGCCTTCAAGGACTACCAGGGTGCCAAGCTCATCTACACCAACCTCTCGAAGGATCAGGAAAGCAACCTCCGCGAGGCTTTCTTCGAGTCCACCCCGGCATGACCGGCCGGCAGGCCGCACCGGCCACGCAGCCGGCGAGGGACTGACACGCGAGCGGGACGGCGGCCGGACTGCCGTCCCGCTTCGCGTGCCCGCGCGGGGCCGGGAGCGGCTGCGGCTCCCGGTTCCGCGTATCGTTTAACCGATGACTACACGACGCCAAGCCGCACAGATTCTTGATATTCCGCTGGAAATGGCCACCCGGCACGGGATCCCGGCACACATCAGCGATGCCGAACTTGCCAAGCTGCAGGCGGACCCGCCCGGGTGGCTGCTCCAGTCCCGGGCCAACCGGACCGGCAAGCGTCCGGTGTGGGTTGAACTGACCTGCACGGTGTGCGGTTACAGCGAGACTGCCCGCCCGAAGAAGTGGTGGCCGGAGTTTACGTTCCTGGCCTGCTTCGACCACAGCGTCCGCGAGCTGCCGGCCGTGCCGGACGGTGCCGTGCGAAGCGAGTATGAAGGCGTCGGCTCCCGGTTTATCGGAGTGGTCGACTCTCCGGTAGAGCGGGCCTGACCCGGGTCTGACAGGAGGCGCCTGGTCCGCCCGGCGGCCGACCGGGCCGGGGCGGGCCGGGGCGGACCGGGCGGCCGGCGCGGCCGGGGCGGACCGTCCTGCGGGAACGCACGGCCCGCCCCGGTTCGTCCTACCGGGCGGCGGTGAGCCCGGTACGTGCCATGGCATCGGTGTAGGCCGCACGCATGTCGTCCAGCGCTTCCTGCTGGCGTTCCGCCGTGGCGCCGAAGGAACGGCCGTAGAGGGAGCGGGCCTTGTACACCTTGAAGCTGCGGCGGTAGATCATCCGGTTCTCCGTCTTGAGGAACGCCGCGGCAAGCCGCTGGGCCTCCGTGCCATGGGCCACGATCACCGAGGCACGGGGCACCAGTGCCAGGAACCGCAGCAAGGGCCGCAGGCCTTCCTGGATCTGTTCCTTGGTCAGCTTGCCGTTCGGCTCCCCCGGCACATGCCAGGGATAGGTATTCCAGGGCATAACGAACTCGGGCCGCAGGCCTGCCTGCCAGTGCACGCCCAAGAGGCGGGCAACGGCGTCGTTGTCCCCCGCCGTAATGAAGCCTGACTCGTGGGCCTCGCCGATGTTGGAGAAAAGGCTGACAATCCGGCATTCGCCGATGTCGTGCATCGGGTCGATGTAGGGCACCTGGCTTCCCGGCTTCACTTCGGCCAGGGAGTCGCAAAGCTGGTTCACTTCCGCAACATTGGGGTCATACCGTCGGTTCCAAAGATCGTCATGCTGGGATTCAAGTGCCGGGCTTTGCATAAGGTGGTGCGTCTCCTACAAGGTCTTGCGACCGGTTATATCGCCCGCTCCGGGGGAAGCCGGCGCGGGTACTGCGTACGTCAAAGTTTACCAACGAGCCCCGCCCCGCCCGGCGGGAAAAAGCGCGGAGGACCGCCGAAAGGGCGCGGGTGTGACAAATGACTCTTGCTCTTTTGCAGGTTCCGGCGGCGGTTTAACGCAAACGGCGGGGAGTGTCCGAAGACACTCCCCGCCGTGGTGGCAACTGCTGCAATGCACGTGGAGATGGGGGGAATCGAACCCCCGTCCGATGTCGCTTTGTCAGGGCTTCTCCGGGCGCAGTCTGCAGCGGATTTTCTCGGTCCCAGCCATCACGCAGACAAGTGGCTGATCCGGACCCAGCCGTCTAAAAGTCCCGAACACCCCAACGGCGAAAGTGTTCAGCAGTGGCCCTCTAAATGACGCCAGGCACCGGGGCGAGAGCATCCCCGGGCTGACGGACTATGCCTTACTGCTTAGGCAGCAAGAGCGAAGTCAGTGCGCTTTGATTCGGCACTTATTGGTTTACAGAGATCGTTAACGAGATAACCCTGTATCCTCGGCCCGCTTCCCCTGTCTCAACAAAACATCGTCGAAACCGGTCATCCCCTTATTGAGTTGCCAATCCGGCCGAAGCCGGAACACCTATTGTAGCCCATGGGCGCGCAAAGCCTAGAAGGTGAACCCGAGCACGGTGACCGGCGCCTGCCAGACCAGCAGCAGGACCCAGGAGACGGCCACGAAAAACACCGTCAGGATGCCCAGCGCCGTCATCCCGGCTGCCTTCCGGCGGAAGGCCCACAGGAACAGGGCAACGTTGGCTCCGACCAGCAGCGGAGCGACCCAGACCAGCAAATGCGCCAGGTACAGGTAATAGACCGCAAAGAAGGGCACCACCACGAGGATGACCACCGGCACCACGGCCAGCACAATGATCAGGTCGACAACGGCAACCACCCAGGTCCAGGCCGGTTTCCGCACGGCCGTTTCCTCAACGGTTTCGGTCTGGACTTCCCAGAAGGTCCCGCTCATGCGCCGCGGTTCTTGTCCCGCATGGCCCTCAGTGCCTCGCGGTTGTCCTGCTTTTCGCGCAGGCTCTGGCGCTTGTCGTACTCGCGCTTGCCTCGGGCAACGGCGATCTCCACCTTGGCGCGGCCGTCCAGGAAGTACAGCTGCAGCGGGACGATCGTGTAGCCCGATTCGCTGGTCTTGCGCATGATCTTTTCCAGCTGTTCGCGGTGCAGCAGCAGCTTGCGCCGGCGGCGCGCAGAGTGGTTGGTCCAGCTTCCGTTGAGGTATTCGGGAATGTAGGCAGCCTCGAGCCAGAGCTCATTGTTATAGAAGGTGGCGAAGCCGTCCACCAGCGACGCCCTGCCCTCACGCAACGACTTGACCTCGGTTCCCATCAGGACCATGCCGGCCTCATAGGTGTCGAGGATTTCGTAGTCATGCCGGGCCTTGCGATTGGTGGCCACTACCTTCCGGCCACTTTCCTTAGGCACGGGGCAACTCCTTAGTAGGTTTTTGCGAAAGGTCTATTGTAGGCCTACAGCAGCGACATCGGGTTCACGAGCTTACCGTTCAGGACGGTCTCGAAGTGCAGGTGGCAGCCATTCGAGTTGCCGGTGGTGCCCACGTAACCGATCAGCTGTCCCGCATTTACCCACTGCCCTTGCTGCACGACGTACTGCTGCAGGTGGTAGTAGTTCGTGGCCAGTACGTTGCCGCTCACCACGCCGTGGTTCAGCACCACATAATTGCCGGCACCGATCATCTCGCGCTGGTCATTCAGCGGCACCGCGCGCCATACCTCTCCCGCCGCGGCGGCATATACCGGCGCACCGCAGCCCGGCGCAAAGTCGATTCCGGTGTGCATGCTGCCAAGTTCCAGGGTTCCCGGAGGCGTGGGACGGTTTCCAAAGCCGGAGGAAATGGGTGCGTTGAGAACCGGGTAACGAAGCCCGAACGAGGACGACGGGTTGCCCGGTGCCGGGATCTGCTGCGGCGCCCCGCCGCCTCCGCTGCCGCGGTTTGCCGCGTCGATCCGGGCCTGCTCGCGCTTGCGGTATTCCTCCAGCAGGACGCGCTGCCGCTCCGCAATGTCGGCGTTGATCTGGGCGCTTTCCTGTTCAAGGCTGGCCATCTGCGCCTGGAGCTTCGGCTTCTGTGCCTCAAGCTCCTGGTTCATGGCCGTGGTCTGGGCAATGAGCCCGTCCACCTTTTCCTTTTCGGCCGCTGCCGCATCACGGGCGGCCTGCTCAGCCTTCAGTGCCTCTTCGGCCTGTGCCTTGAGCTTGTTGATCTCCTCAGCCACGGCTGCCAGCCGGGCTTCCGAGTTCACGTTGTTGGCATTCTGCTGCGAGAGCTTTTCCACCGCAGCGTTCTGCCCCTTCAGCGCCTGTTCGGCCATGCCGAGGGAATCCGTCAGGCTGTCGGCGCCCTTGGCACCGAACATCAGCGAGAGGGTGGAGGGAACCCCGCCGTTTTTATACGCCTGCGAGGCGATCTGCCCGATGGCCTTTTCCGTGGCCGCAATGTCCTCGCGGTCCTTCTCGATCTGGGCAGAGATGGTCTTGTGGGTTTCCTGTGCCAGGGCCACCCGGTCATTCAGGGCGCTGACCTTGCCGGCGGCAGTGTCCACCCGCCCTTCGGCGTCCGCCAGCTGCTGCTGAGCGGCGGGGAGCTGGCCGTTGTAGATGTTGAGCTTGGCGATGGTTTCGGCAATGTCGGCGCTGAGGTACTCGTAGGTCTGCTGGACCTTCTGCTTCTCGGCCTCGACGCCTGCCAGCCGGTTATCCAGATCATCCGCATTCGCTGCGGGTCCGGTGAACGCCACGGACAGGGTCAGGGCCAGGAGCGCGGCAACAGCCGCGGCGGCCCGGACTCCCGGAGTACGCCTGGACCTGTGGGGCACTGCATCAACCATCGATGGGACTCTCCATGATCTTCCGCGTTTGTTTCCGGCGTTCATATGCTGCTCATGACTTTAGACCTTCAGATACCGGCGGAGCGTCAGCAGCGAGGATACCCCCGCCAACAGCGCTCCGAGAACAAGTAGGACGGGTGTCAGGTAAAGGACCTGCTCCGAGGAAATAAAGGCCGTGGTGGGATACTGGCGTGCCAGTGCACCGATGAAGAAGTGCGCGGTGCTCCACAGCGCCGCGGAGGCCAGGATGGCGCCGATGACGGCGGCGATGACGCCCTCCAGCACGAAGGGCAGCTGGATGATCGCCTTGGAGGCGCCCACCAGGCGCATGATGCCCGTTTCCCGCCGCCGGCTGAAGGCGGAGAGCCGGATGGTGGTGGCTATCAGCAGGATGGCACAGATCAGCATGACGGCGGCCACGCCCAGGGCCGCGACCGAGGCAAGGTTCAGGTAGGTGAACATTTTCTCGAACAGTTCTCGCTGGTCACTCACCGATTCCACGCCTGGTTTCGAGGAGAAGGCCTCGTTGATGACCTCATACTTCTCGGGATCCACCAGCGACACACGGAAGGACTCCGGCAGCATCTCAGCAGTGATGCTGTCAACGATGGGTGAGTTCGCAAACTGCTCGCGGAAGTGCGAAAGCGCTGTCTCCTGGTCTTCGTACTCGACCGACTCCACGTACTTGTCCGCACGCAGGTCCGCTTCGACCGCGTCGCGTTGCTCGTCGGTGACGGCGCCGGAGGCACACGAGGCCGAAACGTCGTTGTCGGTGCACAGGTAAACGGCAACCTGCACGCGGTCGTACCAGTAGCCCTTCATCTGGCCGATCTGCAGCTGCAGCAGGCCGGCCGCGCCCACGAAGGTCAGCGACACAAAGGTCACCAGGACAACGGAGACCACCATGGAGAGGTTGCGGCGCAGGCCGGAACCGATCTCGCCGAGGACAAACGCGAGCCTCATTCCGCCACCCCGCTCTCCCGGCGTGCCGGCTCATCGGGCCGGTTGTCCGTTTCCGGGGCCGGTTCGCCCAGGTAGATGCCTTCGTGCTCGTCGCGGATGATCTTGCCGTTGCGCAGTTCCACCACGCGCTTGCGCATCGCGTTCACAATGTCGTCGTCGTGCGTGGCCATAACCACGGTGGTGCCGTTCTGGTTCACCCGGTCCAGCACCTTCATGATGCCCAGGGAGGTGGCCGGGTCCAGGTTTCCGGTGGGTTCGTCGGCCAGCAGGATGCCCGGCTTGTTGACGATTGCCCGCGCGATGGCAACGCGCTGCTGCTCGCCGCCGGAGAGCTCGTGCGGCATGCGGTTGTCCTTGCCTTCCAGCCCCACCGTCTTCAGGACCTCGGGGACGGAATCCCGGATGACGGCCCGGCTGCGGCCGATGACCTGCATGGCAAAGGCCACGTTGGCGAACACGGTTTTGTTGGGCAGCAGGCGGAAGTCCTGGAAGACGACGCCGATCCCACGCCGCAGCCGCGGCACCCGCCAGCTGGGGATCTTCGCAACGTTGGCGCCGGCCACGTAGACCGTTCCCCGGGTGGCGTGCTCTTCCTTCATGATCAGCCGGATGAAGGTGGACTTGCCGGATCCGGACGCACCCACCAGAAAGACGAACTCCCCGCGGTCAACGTCAAGGCTGACGGAGTTGAGCGCGGGCCGGGAGTTCCGGTCGTAGAGCTTGGTGACATTGTCGAAGGTAATCATGACTACTTAGCGCCCATGGAGCCGCCGGAGACACGGGCCTTGGTTCGGGGTATGGGCACCGGCCTCTCGACTATAGCCAGCAATCACGGCAATCCTCCACAACCCGTCTGCGCGTGTCGGGTGATATACCGGCGAGCCGACTTCTGGCCACTGAAGGCCTTCGGGTAGAGTCCACCAGTGCCTATAGTTCAGGCCGGAGACTCAGCCGGTAACGTCGACTCTGCTTCCCTTCCCAGCACCCCCGCTTCCCGCGCGGCGGCCTGGGACCTTTCCCGCGCGTCCCGGCGACCCTCCCGCGGTCCAACCGCCCGGTTCCGGCCGGATATCCAAGGACTGCGCACCCTGGCAGTGGGATTGGTTGTCATCTACCACGTCTGGCCCGGTGCCTTACCCGGCGGATTTGTTGGGGTGGACGTCTTTTTTGTCATTTCCGGTTACCTGATCGTCGGGTCCTTGGTGCGGGAGCTCAGCCGGACCGGAGCCATCGGGCTCACCGCCTTCTACGGGCGCCGCATCCGCAGGCTCCTGCCTGCGGCCTCCGCCGTCCTTCTGGTGACGCTGGCCATGACCGTGCTCATCTTCCCGGAAGGCCGCTGGCAGGGAGTTGCTCGCGACGCGGTGGCCTCCAGCCTGAACATACAGAACTGGAACCAGGCTTTCAGTACCACCAGCTACGCCGGCGCGACCGCTTCGGTTTCGCCCCTGCAGCATTACTGGTCCCTGGCGGTGGAGGAACAGTTCTACCTGCTGGTGCCGGTCCTGCTCCTGGGCATGGCGGCAGCTGTCCGACGGCTCCGGCTCCGGTGCAGCCTGCGGACCGCCGCCCTGGCCATGGTCAGCGCCGTCACCGTGCTGTCCTTCGTCCATTCGGTCCTGTTTTCGGCGACGTCCCCGGATCTGGCCTACTTCTTTACCACCACCCGGATCTGGGAACTCGGTCTGGGCGGCATACTGGCCGTCGCCGCCGCGAACCGGGCCCTCCCACGCGCACTGTCCGTAGCCGCGGGCTGGGCAGGCATCCTGCTGATCTGCATCTGCGCAGCGACGTTCTCCACCGCCATGTTCTTCCCCGGCTGGGTTGCCCTGGGCCCCACCGTGGGTGCTGCTTTGTGTATCCTGGCCGGCAGCCGCAGCGACGCCGTGCTTCCATGGGCCTCCGCTGCTTGGTGGCAGTCGTTGCGTCCGGTCGCCTACCTCGGCGACATCTCATATTCGCTCTACCTCTGGCACTGGCCCGTGACCGTTTTCGCCGTCTACGTTCTCGGCCGCGGCCCGGGCCCGTATTCCGGGGCAATGATCGTGGGCACCAGTGTGGTCCTGGGTGCGCTTTCCACCCGGTACGTCGAAAAGCCTTTCCGGCGGTTCGAAGGAAAATCTCCCGCCCCGGGACGGCACGGAGCCGTCCGGGTAAGCTACCGGCCGGTTTATGCCCTGGCAGCGGTGCTGATCACGGTGCCCGTTGTTTTCGCCGCCGTGCCCTACGCGATGGTGCAGCAGAAGATTGACGCCCTTGCCGCGGACTACGACTTTGATTCCTACCCGGGCGCCATGGCGCTCGACCCCGCCAACCCTGCCGAGGTACCCGAGGGCCAGCCACTCCGACCCGCTCCTGCTGCCGCCATGTCGGACCAGCCCACGCTTGCCGAGGGGTGCATCGCCTACGATCCGGCGGAGACCGAGTACTCCGAGTGCGTCTACGGTGACCCGAACGGAAGTAAGAGCATTGTCCTGGTGGGCGATTCCCACGCCGCGCATTTCATGAGTCCGCTGGACATCGCGGCCAAGGAAAACGGTTTCCGGCTGTATGTGCTGACCCGCAACGGCTGCCCGTTCAATTCCATGCCCCTGCGCAGCGATACGTTCACCTACACCAACTGTTCCTCCCAGAATCTGCAGACAGTGCAGGACATCCTGGACATTGCGCCTGAGCTGGTAGTCACCTCAGCAATGCGTCCGTCAAGCTATGCGAAGGCCCTGGGGTGGACGTGGAACGCGCCGCAGGACGCTGTGGACGGGTATGTAGCAGTGCTCGAGCCCTTGCAGAAGGCCGGGATAAGGATCGGCGTCATCGGGGATGTTCCGTATCCCGAATCCAGCATTCCGGAATGCATCGTCGAAAAGGCCGATGCAGCGGACTGTTCCGTGCCCGACCCGTCGTTGTCGGGCGAGTCGGATCCGCTGCTTCAGGCAGCCGCACGGGTTGACGGCGGCAGGGCGGTGGACCTGACCGGGTACTTCTGTGCTGACTCGCAGTGCCCCGGCGCGATCGGCAACGTACTGGTGTACCGGGACAACCACATCACCGACACCTTCGCGCGGACCCTGGTCCAGCCGCTGCGGACGGGTCTGGGGCTGTAGTTTCCGGCGCGCCGGGAACTACACGGTGGCGGGCCTACTTCGTGGCGGGGATGCTGCCGGTGGCGCGCCAGCGGATACCGGCGTCTATGAAGTCGTCAATCTCGCCGTCGAACACCGCTGAAGTGTTGCCCACCTCGTGTTCCGTCCGCAGGTCCTTGACCATCTGGTACGGGTTCAGGACGTAGGAACGCATCTGGTCGCCCCAGGAGGCCTTCACATCGCCGGCGAACGCCTTCTTTTCCGCGTCCTCCTGCTCCTTCTTCAGCAGCAGCAGCCGGGACTGCAGCACGCGCATCGCGGCAGCGCGGTTCTGCAGCTGCGACTTTTCGTTCTGCATGGACACCACCGTGCCCGTGGGGATGTGCGTCAGGCGCACGGCCGAGTCGGTGGTGTTCACGGACTGGCCGCCGGGGCCGGAGGAACGGAAGACGTCCACGCGGATCTCATTGTCCGGGATGTCGATGTGGTCGGTGGGTTCGATCAGCGGGATGACCTCAACGGCGGCAAAGGAGGTCTGCCGGCGGCCCTGGTTGTCGAAGGGACTGATGCGGACCAGGCGGTGCGTGCCTGCCTCCACCACCAGGGTGCCGAAGGCGTAGGGTGCCTTGACCTCGAAGGTCGCGGATTTCAGGCCTGCTTCTTCAGCGTACGAGGTATCCAGCACCTGGGTCGGGTAGCCGTGGCGTTCCGCCCAGCGCAGGTACATCCGCAGCAGCATTTCGGCGAAGTCGGCGGCATCCACTCCCCCGGCGCCGGAGCGGATGGTCACCACGGCCTCGCGGGCATCGTATTCACCGGAGAGGAGGGTGACCACCTCAAGCTGGGACAGGGCCTTGCGCAGGGATTCCAGCTCCGCGGCGGCCTCGGCCTTGGAATCGGCGTCGGACTCGTCCTGGGCCAGTTCCACCAGCACCTCCAGGTCGTCGATCCGGGACTGGATGGTTTCCAGGCGTTCCAACTCGGACTGGCGGTGCGAGAGCTTTGAGGTGATCTTCTGCGCTTCCGCGGGGTCATCCCAAAGATCGGGGACGCCGGCCATCTCGCTGAGCTCTTCGATGTCCTCTTTGATCTTTGCCACGTCCGAGACCTCTTCAATGGAGGCGAAGGTGGAGCGGAGGGCGCGGATTTCTGCGGGAAAATCTATATCTGCCATGGTGCTTACAGACTACGCCATGTCCCTGCACCGCTGCCGGGCGCTGTGCGGCCGGCCATCGCCGTCGGGCTGGATCCCTGCCTCCCCAGGTCCGATCATCCGCCCTGCAGAGAGCGGATCCGGGACGCGCCGGGCACGCCGCACGGCGGTGCCTGCGGGCGGCGTTAGATTAAGGGAACGGACAAGGAAATATCTGCCTTCCGGAAGGAGCCAGCAGTGGCCGATCAGCAGGTCCACCCCCAGCGCGGACGCATGTACACCCTCGATGAGCTGAACGAACTCGCCGAACAGGGCGACCCGTGGGCCATGGGCAAGGTGGACGAGTGGGAGCAGCACTTCGCCAACGAGTACGTCGGCAATATGAAGGACAGGTGCCCGGATCCGGACTGCGAGCAGTACGGCGAGCCGGTCACCATTTGCTACAGCGAAGACAACCGCATCCTGGACATCGACCACGGCGGATGGGGCCACGGCCCGGCGCGGGATGAGCAGGGGCAGAAGAAGGCTTCCTAGCTCCATGCAGCCTGGCCCGGCTACGGACCTATGTACTCCCCCGTGTAGCTGTCCACCGTGCCTGATTCGATGCCGATGCACTGGGACTCGCCCTCGGGTGTCACCGGGACGTAGTTGAGGCAGAACGCTTCGTAATACGGCATCCCCTGCTGCCATGCCGTATATGCCTCGTAATAGGTGAATCTGTACCGGGTCGGACTGTCCCGCCAGGACCGTTCGCTGTAGTCGGGAGGCGGAAGGGTGATCTCGGGATGATTGAAGTAGTAGCACATCTGGGTGTCGCCCGAGGTAAGGAACGTATCCCGGGAGCAATACTCGGCCATCGTGATTTGCCCGTTGATGGCGGCATTCATGGCCTCTTCGGGTGTCATGTCCAGAGCCGATTTCCGTTCGGTCCGGGGCGCCGGGGTGACGGGAGGCCCGGTGGAAGAAGGCGCAGGGGAAGGAGCCACCGTGGCCGGATCCGGGTCCGTTACCCGCGGGCTTCCCTCGGTCGCCCCGGATCCGCTCGGATTCGGCGCGGACGTGCTTTCCCCTGTAGCTGGTGCAGTTGACGTGGTTCCGCCGGACGCGCCGCCCTGGGACGTAGGAGAGGGCGATGCCGAACCGGACCCGTCCTCCTGTGCCGCGGTACAGGCGGCCAGCCCCAGGCAGAGGGTGGCGGAGCCGACGGCCAGCTTGGAGATACCTTTCATAACGCGCTTCCTTCGGGCGTTGCGAAGCCGTGTATCGTCCTCCCAGACTGGCCGCTCTCCACCACGTGTTTCAAGGTCAAACCACAACTAAAACACCGTATGCGCATCCAGTCCGGCCTCCCCAGGAACGGCCTCGCCCTACTGCACCAGCCGTGCCCTTGCCTCGCTGACGGCGGTGACCTGGATGCCGTCCGGGACCAGGAAGTTCACAATCGGCGGATGCACCCGCGCAGTCAGCACCACGCGGGCAGTCCGTCCGTCTGCAGTACCGGTTCCCTCCACAACGGCAAGCTCCTCGAACCGGTCCCCGGCCCCGGTGTCGGCCAGATAGGTGCGCACCGCAGCCTGAACCGCGTCCGCGTTCAGCACGGCAGCCGGGGCATCCCCGGCTGCCGACGCACCAAGGGAGAAGGTATCGGCGGCTGCCACCGCTGCCCCGTCCGCCGCGGACAGCAACTTCTTCTGACCGATGTACACCGAAGAGGCCGCGGCCATCACTGTGACGGTCAGCAGCGCCAGCAGAGTGTAGCCAATGATCAGCACACCCACCTGGCCGCTGTCCCGGGACGGGGCGGACCCGCACACCCGCCGCAACGTGCCGGGCCGGCGGACTGCCTGGCTCATCCGAAGAGCTCCACAATCTGGGTGGATTCAGAGTCGACGGTCACCACTGAAGCCTCAGCCCAGGCCAGTCCGGGCAGCGGAACGTCCACGGACACCCGGACGGTGACACTCGTGCCCGGTTGCAGGCACTCCTGTGAGCAGATGATGTCCAGCCGCATCAGGTCGCGTGCCAGCCCGAAATCGTCCAGCGCGAGTTCTGCAGCCGCAGCAGCCCGGTCCTCCGCGGTCGCACCGTCCGGTGCCGCGGCATATGTCTTTGCCGCTGCATCCGCCGCCCCGACGGCCGCGAACGACGCCGCCTGGACCTGCCCGACCGAGATCACAAGGTAGACCACCGGCACTAGCAGGAGCAGCCCCAGGAAAATGAATTCAACAATGGCGCTGCCGGACTCGTCCGCCCCGGATGACGTACCGCGCCCACTGTCCGGGGGCAGGGGACCACCCCATGGCCTACCTCCGGGCAGCATGCCCTGTCACCTCGATTCCGTCCCGGGGGCCGATCAATCCAATGACCGGCAGCGGCGCCCGTACCGTGATTTCCAGCAGGCGGGTGTCCTGAACCCTCTCTTCGGCGCTGCTGACGTCCAGGGCGTACCGCCGGCCGAGGGTTCCCTCGATCAGAGTGGAGGTGCGCTCCACCCCGTCTTCCGGGGACCGGTCCGAAAGGGTTCCATAGCGGGCACCGGCAGCAGCCGCATCAATGAGGGTGTTGCGCACATGCAGCACCAGGGCCAACTGGATGACAGCCATGAACATCAAACTGACCAACGCCCCCACGAGCACGAAATCCACGACGGCCGACCCCCGGTCCGAACCCTCCGACCGGGGGCGCCAACCGCGCCGGAGTACGTGCCGGGCTATGGCTGTACCTGTTCCATCGCGGAGTCGAACAGCTGTTCCAAGGCAGGTTGGACCACAACCAGCAGGGCCGCCACCAAAATGGCGGACATGAGGGTGATCATGACCCAGCCGGGGACATCACCCCGCTCCCGGTCGCCGGGGAAGGCGGCAGTCCTGAACCGGCGGCCGGCCCGGTGCCACCACCCTGCGAGCACGGCAACAGCCGTCTTCCAGCCTTCGACGGGGGCACCCGTGGAGTCCCGATGCCTGCTGTGACCTTGCGCCATCTTGTTCCTTTCGTTTGGATCCCTGTCTCCCACGGTGATTCCCCCTCCGGCCGCCGCTTACAGACCCAGCCGCAACAGAGCCAGCCCGGGGAACACCGCAAACAGGACAGTTAAGGGAAGAATGCCGAAAATGACCGGGGCCATCATTCCGATTTCTTTTTTGCCCGCTGTTTCCATCAAGTCCCGCCGGGCCGCGTCCCTCACGTCCTGGGCCTGGGCGCGCATCACGTCCGCCAGCGGCGTCCCGCGGTCCACCGCCACACTGACCCCGTCCACGAAACGGGCCAGCGGTGCCAGCCTGATCCGGTCGGAAAAATCCTGCAGGGCCTCCGTCAACGGCGTCCCGGACCTTGTCCGGGCCAGGACTTTCCGGAACTCTCCCGCCAGTTCCCCCTGCGCCGAGGAAACGCGTTCCAAGGCCCCCACGGCGCTCTCCCCCGCACCCACGGCGAGCGCCATCATTTCGGCCAGGCTCGGGAACTCCGCGAGGATGCGGGTATTTCGGCGGCGGATCTGCTGTGTCAGCAGGTAATCACGCAGTAGGAAACCGGCCACGGCACAAGCCGCCGTGCCCAGCACCACGCCCGCGGCTCCCATGCGGCCGTTCCCTGCCAGGAACAGGCCCATAGCTCCCCCGGCGAGGAATCCGGCACCGCTCCAAAGAACCTGTTCCGCACGGAAATCGAGCACGGTTTTCCCTCCCCCCGCCTGCTCGAGCCGGACGGCGAGGGGACCATTGGCCGGGGAAAGCCGGTTCAAGCGGCGGCCGGCGTCCCGAAGCACCGGCCGCAGGATGCGTTCCAGGGTTCCAAACGGTGTCCGGTCCGCCGGACCGGGGGAAAGCAGGCGCGACGCCGGTATCACCGAGCGCAGGTGCGGTGCCACCCGGTCGGCAAAAGTCGTCCTATGCAGCAACCTCTCCAGTACCAGCAGCAGCCCGCTTCCGAACACAGCCCCGGCCAGCACGGCAAGGGGCTCGACGGCGCTCACCGCAGAACCCTCACATCGTCCGGAAGCGCTCCGATACGGAGCATCAGCCGGTAGCACACCACCGAGACGGCAAGCCCGGCGGCCAATACGCCAGCACCCGCGCCGCTATTGTAGGCCCCCGCTGTTTCGGGCCGGGCGGAGAGGAGCAGCAACACCACCCAGGGAGCGGCTACGGCCAAGCGGGCCGCGTTCACGGTCCACGACTGCCGGGCAAGCAGTTCGCTGCGGGTCCGCGCATTTTCACGCAGGAAACCAGCCAGTGTGCCCAACAGCCTGCCCAGATCCGTGCCGCCTACCTGCCGGGTGATCCTCAGTGCTTCGACGATCCTGTCGGCCACGGGGTCGGCCAGCGCGTCCTTAAGCCTGGTCAACGCTTCCTCGAAATCGCCGGCGGACCGGTAGTCGGCGGCAAAACCTTGAAAATGGTCCCGGAGCTCGGCCGGTCCGTTGTGCGCGAGCTGGCTGAGTGCCTCCGGCAGGGACAGACCGGCCCTTATCGCCGAGCGCAGGTGATCAACGACGTCGGGCCACAGTTCGGCAAGCGACGCACGCCGCCGGCGGGCCTGCACCCGGACAAGGGCATAGGGCAGGCCGGCGCCGAAAAGACCGAAACAGCCCGCGATCGGCAGGGACAGGGTGGCGGCGAATACTGCGGCCAGGACACAGCCTCCGATTGCTGCACTGGTCGCGAGCAGTCCGGCGGCGCTGACCCGTTCAATCCCTGCCTGCCGCAACAGTTCGTCGAGATAACCGGTGCGCCTGCGCCTCGGAACCGGCGGTGTGGCCCAGCAGGACTGCCACAGAAGCAGCAGTCCCAAGCCAAGGCACAGCCCGACGGCGGCACTCATGCTCCTGCCTCAAGCAATACGGCAACGTTGATGCCGGCCTGCGCGAACTTCTCCGTTGCCGGCATGGACGACGCAGTGACGGACAGCCGGCCGTCCAGCCGGGTAAACACCGGCGAACTCTCGATAATGCCCCCTTCCACCCGGCGGCCCAGCGCCAGGATCTCCGTGACTTCCCGTTTCCCCGACGGCATCCGGGCGCAGTGGACCACCAGGTCGATGCAGGACGCCACGGTCGGGACCACGAAGGAACTGGAAATGTTGCTGCCTGCGAGCAGCGGCAAGGTGCACAGCTTGGTCACAGCGTCTCTGGCATTGTTGGCGTGGATGGTGCACATGCCCGGCAGGCCGGCGTTCAGAGCAATCAGCATGTCCAGGCTTTCCGCTTCCCGGACCTCTCCTACGATCAGCCGGTCGGGGCGCATCCGCAGTGCTTCCTTCACCAGCCGGCGCAACGGAATCTCGCCCTCCCCTTCCAGGTTTGGCTGCCGGCACTGCAGGCCCACCACGTCACGCAGCGGCAGTTGGAGCTCGAAAATTTCCTCCACGGTCACCACCCGCTCCCGGGCCCCGATCGAAGCACCAAGGCAATTGAGCATGGTGGTCTTTCCCGCTTGCGTGGCACCCGAGACAAGGATGTTCAGGCCGGCGGCGACGGCGGCGGCAAGGAACCGCGCCGCCGGCGCGGTCAGTGTTCCCAGCTCCACCAGTTGGTCGAGGCGGCGGGCCCGGGCCACGAATTTGCGGATGTTCACGGCCCAGTGCCGCCTGGTGATGTCCGGAATTGCTACGTGCAGGCGGGACCCGTCCGGTAACGAGGCATCGACAAAAGGCGAGGACAGATCCAGCCGCCGCCCGGAGGACTTCAGCATCCGTTCCACAAGGAGGCGTACCTGTTCGGGAGCCAGCGTCAGCGACGTCAGTTCGGAGCGGCCGTCCCGGGCCAGATAAATTTCCGTGGGAGAGTTCAGCCAGATCTCCTCCACACCGGGATCATCCAGGAGTGGCTGGAGCACTCCGAACCCCGCGACGGCGTCGAACACCTGCCGCCGGACGCTCTCCCGCCCGCCCAGGGGCGGCAGCGAACCGACGAGGGACCGCTCGTCGTAGTCGGAGACGGCTGCGTCCACAAGCTGCCGTACCTCGTTCACCTGCGTCTGGGGATCCAGCCCGCGCACCCGGATCAGCTCACGTACTTCGTCTTCGACGATATGAAAAGCGTCCATCAGCTTCCCCCGTTACCTGCCGGACGTAGTGGCCGGAATAAGACCGGGTGGCCGTGCCCGGGCCACGGGCCACAGGCTAGGGCGCAGGAGGCCACCGCGGGAGGGTACGGGAAGGACTTGTGGATAACTCCGGCCGGCCCGGTGCCGGCCCGCCGTCCTCAGCCCCTGGCCAGGGCCCGGAAATGGACTGCAAGTCCTGCCAGCGGCCCGATCAGCAGACTCAGCAGGCAACGGACCTCCGTGGAATACGGCAGCAGGAGAATCAGGAAACCCAGCGCGGACGCGGTAACCCAACCCGTGGTGTATGCCCGGTGCCGGCCGAGGGCCAGCAGCGCTGTCCCGGACAGCGTCAGTACGGCAACCCCGGCCGTGGCAACGGTGAGGCCCGCCAGGATCCATCCCGGAAGCCGATAATCCGGCCCGAAGAACGTCATCAGCCACGGCCCTATCCACCAGGCCAGCACGGCGCCGCCGGCGCCCAGGGCTATCACCGAGAGAATCGGCCGGGACAGTGCCTTCCAGCCCTTGCCCTCCTCCGCGCGCAGCACCGCCGTGATGGCCAGGCCCTGGAATGCCACGAGCGGCAGCATGATCGGTGCCCGGGTCAGGGAAACGGCCAGCAGCACGGGGGCAGCACGGGCGAACTCCTCCGGCGATGTGGTTGCTTTCACCAGCAGCGGATAGGAAACCACCAGGGCAGCCGAGGCCGCGGCGGAAACACAGGCCTGGCCGGTACGGCGCAGCAGCAGTCCCAATCCGACGTCGCCGCGTGCCCGCAGCCCCGCCCGCGCGTCCGGTGAGAACAGGACCAAAACGGGCCAGGCCAGCAGTGCGGCCAGGCACGCCGCCTCCAACCCATCCAAGCCCAGGCCCAGCCACCCGGCAGCCGCAACGGCAGCCAGCCGAAGCCCGGCTTCCAACAGCACCAGGGTGGAATAGCGGTGCCATTTGCCCATGGCCTGCAACGCTCCCGCCAAGGCGGCATGAACGGCAAACAGGAGGCAGGTGGCCAGCAGGATACCGAAGACCAGGCGGCCGCCCCGGGCGGACCCGCCCATACCGGACAGCACGGCCGCCAGCGTCACGAGCGCGGCGAGCACCGTGCCGGCAACCAACCCGCCCGCCGTTGTCGAACCGCCCGGTGGTGTCCCCGCAGGCGCCAGGAGAGCCCGGCCCACGGCACGCGTCGATTCGGCTGCCACCCCGTTCAGGATCCCGTAGACGGCAAAGAGTGCACCCCAGAAGGCGAGGAACTCGGCATTCGCCGGTGCGGAAAGGCTCCGCGCGGCAACAATCAGGATGAGGAACCCGGACAACGCGGCAATGACGGACGCGGCCCCCACACCCGTCGCCTCTCTGGAATCGATGCCCGGCACTCGGTATTCTCCTCCTTGCCTGCTCCTCGGAATCCCGCCAAACACTACGCGCTGTAGCGGTTTATGCGCCACAGCTTCAATCCCTGCAGGTTTAGCACCACAGCTTGTCCGGTCCGGAGCGTCCGGCCCGCCACCTGATTCGCCGTTGTCCGGATGGAAGGCAGCAGCCATGGAAACCGTCGACGTGCTCCTCCCCTACTACGGGGACGTGGACTACCTGAAAACGGCCGTGCTCAGCGTACTGAACCAGGATTATCCCGCCTGGCGGCTGCTGGTTTTGGATGACGCCTACCCGGATGAGGAACCGGCCCGTTGGTTTGCAGCCCTCGCCGATCCCAGGGTGACCTACATCCGGAACCCTGCCAACCTTGGTGCCAGCGGCAATTACCGCAAAGCCCTCGCGCTGGCGCAGTCACCCATTGTGGTGATGATGGGTGCCGACGATGTGATGCTGCCGCCTTTTCTCCGCGCGGTGGCTGACGCCCTGGCGGAACATCCGGACGCGGCAGTGATCCAGCCCGGTGTGGAGGTCATTGATGAACACGGTGAGCGGACACGCACCCTCGCCGATGCGGTCAAGCGTCTCAGCGCGCCCCGGCCCCGCCCGGAACTGACCATCGGCGGCGAGGCGATGGCAGCCAGCCTGCTGCACGCCGGCTGGCACTATTTCCCTTCCCTCGCCTGGCGGACGGTTCAGATGCAGCGCTTCGGGTTCCGTCCGGGATACGACGTCGTGCAGGACCTGGCACTGCTGCTGGACATAGCTGCCGCCGGCGGCTCAATGCTCCTGCTCCGGGACCCGGTATTCCAGTACCGGCGGCACAGCAGGTCGGACTCCTCGGTGCGGGCGGCCGACGGCAGGAGGTTTGCCGAGGAGAAGCGGTTCTTCCGCGGGGAAGCGGCCCGGTTCCGGGAGCTGGGGTGGAAAAAAGCGGCGCTGGCCGCGGATCTGCATTGGACGTCCCGCCTGCATGCACTCCTCGTCCTGCTGCACAGCGCCCGCAGGCCCAGCCTGCAGGGAACGCTCGTGTTAGCCAGGCATGTGCTGACGTAGGCAGCCCGGCGCGGGTCCAGCGGCCAGGAATTCTTCTTCTTTGCCGGGTTGATTTCGGCAGCCACCCTTCACCGATATTCATTTGAAGGTGAAGTGTTACCTCAAACGTGGCGTGCCTGCTCCGGGGTTCCCGCATTGGTTCCGGTACGCTTTAGGTCGGCTTACGGCGAATTCGCCGGCTTCTGGTTCCGCGCTGTGTCTGGAGAAACCCTTGAAAAAACCATACTTTTTCCGGATAGGAGCCGTTGCCCTGGCTATTGGGCTCACCTGCGGCATAGTCCAGCAGCCGGCCCCCGGCTGGGCCCAGGACCGGAATGCAGGGCAGGCTGTGGAAACAGCAACGGAGGATGCCCCGGCGGCCGCAACGCCCGACCAAACCCTTCCCGCCGCCGGCGAGGATGCCGGACTTCCCCCTTCATCTGCGCCCACGACGCCGGAACCGGCGCAGCCGGCGGCGCCCGGGCCCACCGCTGTTCCCGCACCTGCCAACGACACCGGGGCCGGCGAAGAGCCAACCGGCGATGAGGAGCTGCTGGACGAGGTTGGCCCGCTGGGTGCCCGCATGGGACAGGGGTTGGAACGGCTCCTGACCACCGGTGACCCGCAGGTAGCCACACCCGAGGAAGTCGGGCTCCGCGAGGAGGCCGAGGCCGGTGCGCTGCCCGAACCGGAGGCCGTGCCGCCGAATCCGGTGGCCGGCCCGGCCGCAGCGGTGAATCCCGCCGCCCCCGCGCTCTCCGCCGGCAAGGCCCGGATCGGGACGGCGTTTACGACAACCGGGGATGCCACGATTTCCCCCGCGGCCGATTGGCGGCCGCAGGGGCTTCAGGGCCTTGATGTCAGCAGCCACCAGAAGAACGTCGACTGGGCCGGAGCCTGGAACCAAGGCGCCCGCTTCGCCTATGTGAAGGCAACTGAAGGAACGTATTACAAAAACGAATATTACGGGCAGCAATACAACGGTGCCGCGAATGTGGGAATGTACCGCGGGGCGTACCACTTTGCCATTCCGAGCACGGAGGAAAGCGGAGCAGCGCAGGCAAACTTCTTCCTGGATAACGGTGGCAACTGGATTTCAAACACCGGTACGCTGCCGCCGCTGCTCGACATCGAATACAACCCGTATCCGTCACTGGGCAACACCTGCTACGGCCTGTCCCACGGACAGATGGTTTCCTGGATATCTTCCTTTTCCAACGCCGTCTACTCACGCACCGGCACGCTGCCCCTGATCTACACCACCACCGACTGGTGGCGTACCTGCACCGGAAACTCCGCCCAGTTCGCGAACCACAAGCTGCACATCGCCAACTACAACACCGTGGGGGCGGGGACACTCCCCAACGGCTGGTCCTCATACGCCATCTGGCAGTACAGCAGCGCGGGCCCTTTCGTCGGGGACTCGAATGTCTGGAACGGCAACGAAGCGAGCCTTGAAGCAGTCACCAGGTATGAAGTTCCGGCGTCTTACGAACCCGTTCGCGCGGCCAGCGGCGTGGGGATCCCCGTATCCTGGCTTGCCTGCGGTTTGAAGGACGGCGGCTGCCTTCAGGACTTCCAATATGGCACCATCTACTCCTCGCCGGCCACGGGCACCCATGCCGTCAGCGGGACCATCCGGTCGGCCTGGTGGGCGACGGGCGGCCAGGGCGGCGCCTACGGATACCCCGTCTCCGACCTGGTCTGCGGTTTGAAGGGCGGCGGCTGCCTGCAGGACTTCCAGAACGGCACCTTTTATGCCACGCCCTCCAACGGCACCCGCGGCGTCAGCGGCAGCATCCGTAACACCTGGTGGGCAGCTAAAGGCCAGGACGGACCGCAGGGCTACCCCATCTCCGACCTGGTCTGCGGCTTGAAGGACGGCGGCTGCCTGCAGGACTTCCAAAACGGCACCTTCTACGCCAGCCCGGCCACCGCCGCACGCGCCGTGAACGGCAGCATCCGATCGGCCTGGTGGGCCGCCGGCGGGCAGAACAGCCCGTACGGCTACCCCGTCTCGGACCAGGTCTGCGGCCTCAAGGACGGCGGCTGCCTGCAGGACTTCCAAAACGGCACCTACTACGTCACCCCGGCCAACGGCACCCGCCCTGTGAGCGGCTCCATCCGGGCGGCCTGGTGGGCCGCCGGCGGACAGAACAGCTCCTACGGCTACCCGGTCTCCGACCAGGTCTGCACCACCGACGGCAGTTGCCGGCAGGACTTCGAGAAGGGTTCCATCCGTAAATGAGCGCTTGGTCCCGGATCCCGGCAGAGCCTGGGAAAGCGGAGCAGGAGGCCGTCATTGGTATGATGACCTCAATGCCTTCCACAACCCGAACCCTAGTGATAATTCCGGCCTGGAATGAAGAAGCCGCGCTTCCGGACACTATCCGCGAGATCCAGGCAGCCGTCCCGGACTGCGACGTCCTGGTAGTCGACGACGGCTCTACTGACGGTACCCGGCAAAGCGCGTTGTCCGCCCAGGTGGACGTGCTGACGCTTCCCTTCAACCTCGGAGTGGGCGGTGCCATGCGTGCCGGCTTCAAGTACGCCTACTGGCGGAACTATGATGCCGTGATCCAGGTGGATGCCGACGGACAGCATGACCCGCGCGATATCCGCCGGGTGCTTGAGGGCCTGGAGTCTTCGGACATCTCGATCGGCGCCCGCTTCGCCGACCGGGGCAGCTATGAGGTCCGGGGCCCGCGGAAGTGGGCCATGCAGTTCCTTGCCGGAGTGATGTCCCGCCTGTCCGGGACCCGGCTCACCGACGTCACGTCGGGCTTCCGTGCCGGCAACCGCAGGGCAATCCGCCAGTACCTGGAGCACTACCCGGCGGAATACCTCGGCGATACCATCGACTCGCTGGTCGTGGCGATCCGCAGCGGGTGCTCAGTCACACAGGTTCCGGTGGAAATGCGTCCGCGCCAGGCCGGCGTTCCCAGCCACGATCCGTTTAAGTCCACGATCTACCTCGCGAGGTCCGGACTGGCCCTGCTCCTGGCACTGACTCGAAAGCGCTCTACGCTTACCCCCGCAGAAAGCAACTCCTAATGTCGCCCGGCAGCATCATCACCTTCGCCATTGCCTTCCTCACCGTCGCGCTGGTCTTCCGCATGCTCCGCCGCGGCCAGCTTCGCGAGAAGTATGCCATCCTCTGGCTGTCCCTCGGGCTGGTGACACTGGTACTCACCGCCTTCCCGCAGATCCTCCTCTGGACCAGCCGGCTGCTGGGCGTGCAGGTGCCCGCAAACCTCATTTTCGCCGTCGCACTGACGCTCCTGGTAGGCGTGACCCTTCATCTGTCGTGGGAACTGTCAACGGTTGAAGAGGAAGCCCGGACCCTGGCCGAGGAGGTCGGGATCCTGCGCACCAGCCTGGAGCGGGTCGAGCGCACCCTCGACAGCCTGGCCGAACGGCCCCTGCTCGAGCAGCCCACCGATGAGGCCGGCCGTACGGACCGAAGGAACTAAGTGCCAGAGCAGCGCCACCACATTGCATTTGTCGTTAACAACTATCCGCCCAAGGTCGGCGGCCTGGAACAGCATGTCTTCGCGCTGGCCCGAAGCCTCGCCAAGCTGGGCGTGCAGGTTACGGTCATTGCCCTGGGCCGGGATACCGGCGACTGGGACGATGACGGGCTCCATGTCATCCGGCTGCGCGCCACTCCCCTGGTGGCCGGCGTTATCTCGTGGCCCATGCCCGGAACCACCCTCCGGCTGACCCGCTACCTCCGCTCCATCGGCGTTACCCACGTTTCCACCCATACGCGTTTCTTCCCGATGTCCGTGGTGGGCGTCCGTGCAGCGCGCCGGCTGAAAGTGCCCGCCATCCACACCGAACACGGCTCGGACTATGTCCGGGGCGTCTCCCCACTGGTAGGGATGGCCAGCAAGCTCGTGGACCACACCCTTGGCCGGTACGTCCTGCGCACCGCCACCCAGGTCCTGGCCATCTCCGAATCCGCCCAAGCGTTTGTGCACCGGCTGTCTGGCCGCCAGGCCACTGTGTTCCACAACGCCATCGATGTTGCCGGCTTCACCGGCCATACGGCAGAACACGGCGACGAAAAGCTGGTCTTCCTGGGCCGGATCGTTCCGGGGAAGGGGTGGGAGCGCGCCCTTGCAGCGGCATCGAAGATCCTCGCGGAACGGCCCGCGGCCAGTATGCACTTCATCGGCGACGGCGCCGAACGGGCTGCCCTGGAAGCGGCCATTGCGCCCCTTCCGTTCCGGGACCGGATCCACGTGCACGGGTATCTCCGCGCCGCCGACATCAGCCGCATCCTCACCGGTGCCGTCCTGCTGAATCCCACGAAGCTGGCCGAAGGGTTCCAGACAACGCTGCTTGAAGCGGTTGCCGCCGGCGCAGCGGTAGTCAGTACCCCCGTTACGGCCGCAGAGTACCTTGCCGCGCGGGTGCCCTCGGTCGCCGTGGTGCACGAGGATACCGATGCCGCCTGGATCTCGGCGGCCCGGCAGCTCCTGGCGGAGGGCTGGTCGCCCGCCCCCGCGGATTTGATTGCCTCCTTCGACTGGGCCGAGCGCGGCAAGGAATACTTCGCTTTCCTGGAACAGAAGTGAGAGCTGAGCGCACCGGGGCCCGCCCATGAAGGCCTCGCGCTTCCGGCTCCTCCTGCACACCGCCTTCGGAGCACTGGCCTCGGCACTGGTTCCCATGCTGGCGCTGCTGACGCTCGACGCCGCCGAGTACGGCACTTTCTCCCTGGCCTACCTGATGTTCGCCTTCGGCTGGTCCCTGGAGCTGTCGGTCATCTGCGATACCTGGGCCAGGTCCCTCCGCGCGAAGGCCCTGCCCAACGGCTGGCGGGAGGTCAGCCATGCCCTCATCCAGCTGTGTGCCCTGGCGGGCCTGCTGGGCGGGGTTTTGGTGCTCCTGTTCTTCGGAGACGCCTCCAACGCGGCGGCGATGGGCCTCGCGGTATTCTTCAACCTCTACCGCCTGGGCGGCCGCTTCTTCACCGCGGCCTCGGCCAACTCCGGGCGCGCCGCCGTATCCGACGCCTTGACGGTCCTGGTCTTCGCGGCCGGTTGGGCCGCCGGACTGGCGACGGGGCATACCGGGCTGCTTGCTTTCGCCATAGCCTGGGGCGCGTCCAACCTGGCGGGCGCCCTGGTCTTCCTGCCGGCGTGGGGCGGACGTCCGTACGGCATCGGCAGCTGGATCGGCAGCCACCGGAAAACCATCAAACCCCTGCTCACGGACTCCATCCTCATGGACGTCGGTGCCATTGCCGTGCCAACGCTGTTCGCACCGTCCCTTGGGCCGGCAAATTTCGGTATCTACAGGGGCATCGCCAGCGTTGCCACGCCTGTTCAGCTGATCCTTGATCCGTTGCGGCCGGTTCTGTCCCAGGTGGAGCCGAAGACCTCCAGCAGCCCCAAGCTCCTGGCCGGCGTGCTCGGGGCAGCGGCCCTCCTGTCAGTGGCTTGCTATGCCGTCCTGGTCTTTGCCGTGCCGCATACGTTCCTGTCCGGCACCGTCTTGGGCAGCGTCGCCGCGTACGCGCTGCCCGCCTCCGTATTCGTGGCATCCAACCTGTTCGGCCACTTTTACTATGTGTGTTCGCGCGGCCAGCTCGAAGCCCGGCGCCTGTATCTGGGCCGGGTCGTCCAAACGGTGCTCAGCGTGCTGGCTCCCACGGCGGGCCTGCTGGCCAACGGGCTCACCGGCGCCATCTGGGGATTCACCCTCGCCAGCGTTGCGTCGTCGGTTGTCTGGTATGCCTTGCTGAGGCAGCAGGCCACGGCGGCTGCTCCCAGCGCCGCGGCCCGGCCCTAAGCTGCCAGCACCTGCATCCATTCATTGCGCCAAGCCTGGAAACTGAATCCTTCGGTGACGGTCGTGTAGGCACGGGCACCAAGCGCCGCCCGCTCAGGTTCGCTGGAATCCAGGAAACCGTGCAGGGAAGCTTCCCACTCATCCGTCGTCGACGGAGCCTCGGCGCCCATGGCCGAAAGCACAGAGCGGTTCGTTCCCACCGGACTGCCGAGCACAGGGAGGGCAGCAGCACCGTACTGCAGCAGCTTGTAGGCGCACTTCCCCCGGGCAAACGGATCATCCGCCAGGGGCATGATGCCCAGGTCCGCCCTGCACAGTTCGCGCGCAAAGCCCTGCTCGCTCCATTGGACCCGTTCCACAATGGCGTCCAGCGGTCCCAGGGAACGCTCCCCGGCGCTGATCACCCGCAGCCGGATAGGCCTGGTGCGGTGCACCCGCAGCAGTGCCTCGGCGATCGGGGGCAGGAACTGCTCGGTAGCCGGGGATCCCAGCCAGACCAGGGTGGGCACCTCGTTGAGCGCGTAATCCGATTTCTTCGGGTATAGGTCCGGGTTCACGCAGCTCGGGATCATGGTTACGTTGCGGGAGAACTTCGAAGCCTCCTCGGCGAGGTAGTCATTGCCCGCTATGACCCGGTCTGCGGCCTCCACGGAGCGCCGCCACACCTTGTCCTTGGGCCACAGGCTGTAGGGGAACGGGGCCGCCGAGTGGAAGATCGCGTCGTCGAAGTCATATACCGACAGCTCCGCGCGCTGCAGCAGCTTCGCTTCCAACCGTCCGTTGCTGAGCGGAGACGCTTCCCTGCTCATCAGGAGCGTGCCCGGAATCCGGCCTGAGGCCAGGCGGCGGAGGCCTATCTCCGACCCAACAGCCTTATCCAGGTTACGGCCCAGCGTGGAGATGCTGTTGTCCCCCTGGTCCGTGTAGGTGTACTTCCGCGCCTCCAGCCCCAGGAAGTCCAGCCACTCGTATATCCGTACCCGGGCGCTACTGCCCTTGCGGCCGTAGCTGGCCACGGTGGTCAGGCCCTGCAGCGCGCTCATTCAGCCTGCTCCCGGTCCCCCGCCAGACCGGCGACGTAGGCCGCCAGGCGGTCGTGGGCGGGTGCGGGCGTGAAGCCGGTGGCGCGCAGTTTCGTCAGATCCAGCATGCTGTTGAGCGGACGCGGCGCCGCCCGGCGGCCGGCAAAATAGTCCGCGGTACTGAGGCCGGTGACCTGTTCTGCAGGTTTGCCCATGAGCACAAAGACGTCCCGGGCGATGTCTGCCCAGGACATGGCCGGGCCCTCATTGCTGACGTTATAGGTTCCGTAGGCCGCCCCGGAATCGAGCAGGTGCACAGCTGCCTGCGCAATATCCCCGGCAAAACTCAGCCTGCCGATCTGGTCCTCCACAACGCCCGGGGAAATGTCCCGACCGGCAAGGGACGCCATGGTGCGTACGAAGTTGTTGCCTTCCCCGATGACCCAGCTGGTACGCAGGATGTAGTGGCGGGGCACCGTGGCAACCGCCAGGTCCCCGGCCGCCTTTGTCTGCCCGTATACGCCCAACGGGGTGAACGGCTCGTCTTCGGAATGGGTATCGCGTGTTCCGTCAAAGACGTAATCGGTGGAGACATGCACCAGGGTGAGGTCGTGATCCCGGGCGATGCGGGCCAACTCGGCCACTGCCGCTGCATTGACCCGCCAGGCGGCGGCGCGGCCGCTGTCCTCGGCCTCGTCCACAGCCGTGTAGGCCGCCGCGTTGATGACGGTGGAGTAGTCCTTCCAATTGACCTGGCCCAGCGCCTCAGGATCGCCGAGGTCCAGTTCCGCCCGGCCGGCGAAGTCCACATCGTTCCGTGCTGCCAGCACCGAGCGCAGGGCCCTGCCCAGCTGCCCGTTGGCCCCCAGGACCAACGTCCGGCGCGGCGGCATGGGCGGAACATCGGCGAGCCGCGGGTGGTCACGGTCCTTGGCCGAAATTTCCGCGTCAGCCAGGCTCACAGGCCATGGGATCGCCACCGTTTCATCTGCCAGGTTCAGGAACACGTAGCGGGACTGGGCGTCCGCTGACCAGTGGTCGTTCACCAGATACGTGTAGGCCGTGTTGTCCTCGAGGGTCTGGAACGCGTTGCCGACTCCGCGGGGGACGAAGATTGCTTTGCCGGGATCGAGTTCGGCAGTGAAGACCGTACCGAAGGACGGGCCTTCCCTCAGGTCCACCCAGGCACCAAAGACACGGCCGGTCGCCACGGAAATGTACTTATCCCACGGTTCAGCGTGGATTCCGCGGGTGGTGCCCGCCTTCTCGTTAAAGGAGATGTTGTTCTGCACGGGACCGAAGTCCGGCAGGCCCAGGGCGGTCATCTTCCCGCGCTGCCAGTTCTCCTTGAACCAGCCGCGGTTGTCACCGTGGACCGGCAGGTCATACAGGACGACGCCGGGGATCGGGGTGGGGTGGGCAGCCAGCGGCTTGGAGAATTCCGGAGCCACTACTGCCCCTGTTCCTTGTACTTGGCTTCGGTCTGTTCCTTTTGCGGCCGCCACCAGTCCTCGTTGGCCCGGTACCACGCGATGGTGTCCGCAATACCCTGCTCGAAGTTGGCGTATCGGGGTTCCCACCCCAACTCCGTACGCAGGCGGGTGGAGTCGATGGCATAGCGCATGTCGTGGCCGGGGCGGTCAATGACCTGGTCGTAGGCGTCCGCCGGCTGGCCCATGTGCTTGAGGATCAGTTCGACAACGTCCTTGTTGCTTTTCTCCCCGTCGGCGCCGATCAGGTAGGTCTGCCCAATCTCGCCCTTCTCGATGATCCGCAGGACAGCCGAGGAATGGTCATTTGCATGGATCCAGTCCCGCACGTTCTCACCTGCGCCGTAAAGCTTGGGGCGGACGCCGTCGAGCACATTGGTGATCTGCCGGGGAATGAATTTCTCTACGTGCTGGTACGGCCCGTAGTTGTTGGAGCAGTTGCTGATGGTTGCCTGCAGGCCGAAGGAGCGCACCCAGGCACGCACCAGCAGATCCGACCCTGCCTTGGTGGAGGAGTACGGGCTGGACGGATTGTAGGGGGTCTTCTCGGTGAACCGCTGCGGATCATCCAGCTCCAAGTCGCCGTAAACCTCATCGGTCGAGACATGGTGGAACCGCGTTCCATAGCGGCGCGCTGCTTCGATCAGGGTGTAGGTGCCGATGATGTTCGTGTCCAGGAAGGGACGCGGATCATGGAGCGAATTGTCATTATGCGATTCAGCGGCAAAGTGGACCACGACGTCGGCGGCCGCTACCAGCGGATCCACAACTCCGGCATCGCAGATGTCGCCGACAACCAGCCGGACACGGTCCTGCGGCAGCGACTCGATAGAGCGGGGATTTGCAGCGTAGGTCAGTTTATCCAGGACCGTCACGGTGTAATCGGTATGCCCAACCAGATGGTGGACGAAGTTGGAACCAATGAATCCGGCTCCGCCGGTCACAAGAATGTTTCGCATGAATCCAGCCTACTAGTTTGGTGAGGCCAGCATTGGCACGCGATGATGGACCCATGCGTGGAATAATTCTCGCCGGCGGCACAGGATCCCGGCTTCATCCAATCACCATGGGCATCAGCAAACAGCTGGTGCCGGTCTATGACAAGCCGATGATCTATTACCCGCTGTCGACCCTGATGCTGGCCGGCATCCGCGACATCCAGATCATCACCACCCCCGCAGATTCCGAACAGTTCCAGCGGCTCCTGG
This sequence comes from Arthrobacter sp. Y3224198, assembly GCF_059090025.1. NCBI lineage: Bacteria > Bacillati > Actinomycetota > Actinomycetes > Micrococcales > Micrococcaceae > Arthrobacter > Arthrobacter sp. Y3224198. The sequence continues at coordinate 80,702 of NZ_JBNHFG010000008.1, read as the reverse complement.
GCGATGGTTCACGCTTCGGCGTGAACCTGTCCTATGTCGAACAGAAATCCCCTGACGGGCTTGCCCAGGCCTTCATCCTCGGCGCGGACCACATCGGCAACGGCCCCGTTGGGCTGGTGCTCGGTGACAACATCTTCTACGGCCCCGGCATGGGAACCCAGCTGCGCCGTTTCACGTCCCCGGACGGCGCCGTGATTTTCGGCTACCAGGTGGCTGACCCGACGGCCTACGGCGTGGTCGAGTTCGCCGAGGACGGCAAGGTGTTGTCCCTGGAAGAAAAGCCGGCACATCCCAAGAGCAACTTCGCAGTCCCCGGACTGTACTTCTATGACAACGACGTCATTGAAATCGCCCGAAACCTCCGCCCTTCCAGCCGTGGCGAGCTGGAGATCACCGATGTGAACTCCACGTACCTGGCCGAAGGACGGCTGAAGGTCGACATCCTGCCGCGCGGCACTGCCTGGCTGGACACCGGCACCTTCGATTCCCTCAGTGAAGCCACAGACTTTATCAAGACGGTGCAGAAGCGCCAGGGCCTGTCCATCGGCTGCCCGGAAGAGATCGCCTGGCGGCTGGGCTACCTCAGTGACGAGGACCTGCTCAGCCGGGCCGAACCCCTGGTCAAGAGCGGATACGGTGCCTACCTGAGGAACCTTGTGCACGCGGCCGAAGGACAGGGTTCCGGCCTGTGAGCGATTGGTTAGCCACAATCCCCTACTTCATGTCCGGCTTTGCCATCCTTGTAGTGCCGGGCATTGCCGTGGGACTGGCTTTGAAACTCCGCGGGCTCCCCCTGCTGGGACTCGCCGCACCGCTTTCAATCACCATAATTTCGGGCACCGCCGTGGCGTGCGGCATCCTGGGGCTCCCCTGGGGATTGCCGGCTGTCGCGGCGTCGACCGTGCTTGCCGCCGCAGCGGTGTTGCTTGTCCGCCTGCTGATCGGCCGGCTGAGTCCCCGTGCCGGCATGCCCGGCCGCAGGGCCGCCGTCGCAGACGTGCCTGCTGCCCCGCCGTGGCAGGGAACCGCTGCCGCGCTTGCCGGTATGGCGGCCGGCGCCCTGATCATCGCGTGGCGCTTCATCCACATGATTCACCGCCCGGAAAACATCTCCCAGACCTTCGACGGCATCTTCCACCTCAACGCCACCGAATACATCCTGGAAACGGGCACGGCCTCGTCGCTGACGATCGGGCGGATGGTTAATGCCAGTGCGGACATCTCGTTCTACCCGGCGGCCTGGCATGACTACATCTCCCTCGTTGCGTTTACGGGCGGCATATCCGTTCCCGAAGCGATCAACGTGGGCAACATGCTTATTGCCGGCGTCGTCTGGACCAGCGGATGTATCTTCCTGGTCAGCCGCATACTCGGCACCCGTGCCATGCCGATGCTGCTGACTGGTGTCCTATCGGCTGCTTTTGCTGCCTTCCCGTACCTCATGATCGACTTCGGTGTCCTGTACCCGAACCTGCTCGCCATTGCCCTGATGCCTGCCTGCCTGGGCCTGGCAGTAGTCGCGGCGGGCGCCTGCGTGCGAAAGGATCAGGGCCGCTGGACCGCACTGGTTGCCCTGATCCTCGTTCTCCCGGGGATGCTCCTGGCCCATCCGAGCACGTTGATCTCCTTCATCGCACTGACCCTCCCGCTCGCCGGGGTGGCCGCAGCGGGCTGGTGGCGGAACCTCCGGGGCCGGGGAGCCCTTCGCGCACTCCCCCTCGCCGGGGCAGCACTGTATGCGCTGGTGGCCATGGTGCTGTGGAGCAAGGTCCGCCCGGATCCCACTGCGGCCACCTGGTATCCAGTGGAGTCCGCCGCCCAGGCGGCCGGTGAAGCTTTCCTGAACGCTCCGCTTGGCCGTCCGGTGCCCCTGGTCGTCGCCGCCCTTACCGTTGCCGGCGTGCTGTACTGCATCCGCAACTTCCGCCGTTTGTGGTGGCTGTTGGCCTCCTTTGCCGTCAGCTGCATGCTTTTCGTTATTGTGGCGGGCTTCCCGTGGGGTGAACTCCGGACTGCGTTCGCCGGGGTCTGGTACAACGACCCGTACCGCCTGGCAGCCCTGTTGCCCGTCCTGGGGCTCCCGATGGCTGCAGTGGGCGCCTGGTCCCTGCTCGAGGCCCTCCTTGGCCGCGTACGGGGCGTCCGGGGCTCCCGGAACCCCGACGGTACGGAGCCCGGGACGTCCGCGGTTCGGGCACGTCGTGCCCTGCCCGCGGCCGCCGTCGTGGTCCTGGCCCTTCTGGCACTGAGCACGCAGGGCAGAAGCATAGATGTTGCCCAGGCCTCCGGTGCCGCCAACTTTGCCCTCTCGGAGGACTCGCCCCTGCTATCCGCCGACGAAGCCGAGCTGCTTGAGCGCGTCCCTGAGGAAGTCCCGGAAGACGCCCTTGTGCTGGGAAGCCCCTGGACCGGCGCATCCCTGGTGTACGCCTTGTCAGGCCGCGAAACGCTGATGCCGCATATCTTCTATTCGCTCTCCCCCGCTGGCCAGACGCTGGCGGACCGGCTGGACGAGATGCTGACGGACCCTTCCGTCTGTCAGGCGGTTGAGGAACTGGACGCCTTCTATCTCCTGGACTTCGGCAGCAAGGAAGTCCACGGCGGCGACCATCCCTTCGGCGGATGGGACAACATCAGCCCGGCGACCGGGTTCGAACTCCTGGACGAGGAAGGCGACGCGAAGCTCTACCGGGTGGCAGGCTGCAGCTAGCCCTCCGCTTAACCGACTGCGCCCGGTGCCCCTTTCGGGGGGCACCGGGCGCAGTCGTTTAAGGCGCTGTTGCGGCTAGGCCCGCAGGCGGGCGACGACGTCGTCCACCGGCCCGTCCATGATGATCTGGCCGTGCTCAAGCAGCACACCGCGCTTGCAGATCCGGGAGACCAGATCCAGGTCATGGCTGACCACCACAAGGGTTTTGCCTTCCCCCGCCAGTTCCTTGATCTTGTCGATGCACTTTTTCTGGAACGGCTCATCGCCTACGGCCAGGATCTCATCCACCAGGAAGACCTCGGGGTCGGTATGGACCGCCACGGAGAAGGCGAGCCGGAGGTACATACCGGAGGAATAGAACTTCACTTCGGTATCAATGAACTGGCCAATCTCGGAGAATTCGACGATGGAGTCGAACTTCTCGTCGATTTCCTGCTCCGTCATACCCAGGATCGCCCCGTTCAGGTAGACGTTGTCCCGGCCGCTGAGGTCATGATGGAAGCCTGCTCCCACCTCGATCAATCCGGCCACCCGCCCGCGGGTTCCCACGGTGCCGCTGTCGGGACGCATCACACCGGAGATGTGCTTGAGCAACGTGGACTTTCCGGACCCGTTCAGGCCCAGCAAGGCCACGGTCTCCCCCTGCTCGATATCCAGGGAGACGCCCTTGAGCGCATGGAACTTCTCTGAGAGGTCGCCTTTCCGGCCCTTAATGAGCCACACAAAAGCTTCCTTCATGGAGCGGGTATGCCGCAGGACAAACTGCTTGTTGACGTTACGTACTTCAATGGCATTTGCCACGGTTCACAGCTCCTGCGCGAAACGGCCTTCAAGGCGGCGGAAAACGAACTGGCCGAGCAGCAGGACTGCAGCGGAGACGGCCAGGGCAACAGGTATCCACACCGACAGCAGGTGCGGCGGAATAGCCTCGGCACCGTCGGTCGTGGGAAGCCAGAAGGCATAGTGGAACGTCTCCACGCCTACGGTGATCGGGTTCAGCTGGTACAGGTGGAAGAAGGTCTCCCCCAGCTTGCCCTGGACCATCTGCCAGGAATAGAGCACCGGTGAAGCCCAGGTGGCGATCATCAGCAGCATATCGACCAGGTTCTCGGCGTCCCGGAAATAAACGTTGATGGCACCGAACAACAGGCCCAGGCCGGTGGCCAGCAGGGCCACGATGAGGAACCCCGCAACTGCAGCAGCCAATTGGAGCAGCGATGGACGCCACCCGTTGAACAGGCAGGCCACGATCAGGATCACGATCTGCGGGACGAAGTGCACCCCGGAGACCCACACGGATGCCACCGGGAAAAGCTGGCGCGGGAGGTAGATCTTTTTGATCAGCCCCCCGTTTCCGACAATGGAACGGGAGGCGTTGCCCAGTGCTTCAGTGAAGAAGTTGATCAGGACGATGCCGGAGAACAGGTAGATCGCATAGTTGGGCAGCCCGTCAGGATTCCCGGGACTCTGCTCGAGGTTCAGGAAAACGCCGAGGGCAATGTAGAACACGACGAACTGCACGCCGGGTTTCACATAGGACCACAGCAGGCCCAGGATGGAACCGCGGTAGCGGACCTTCAGTTCCTTGGAGACGAGGAGCTTGAGCAGGAAGCGGGACCGGAGGATATCCGCCAGTCCCGCTCCGCGGCCCGGAGTTTCGAGTGCGCCGGTGGACAAGCCTATTTACTCTCTTCCGAGTGCTGGGCGAAGGTCTTCTTCCACGCTTCAAAGGACGTGATCTCAGGAAGCGCCTCACGGTACTGTTCGCTGAGCTTCTGCCAGTTCTTCAGGATTTCGGCGTTCAGCTTGACGGCCTCAGCCAGGAGGACCCGCAGCTGCTTGGGATCACGCTTGTACCAGGAAGCTCCGGTACCCTCGGCGTTGGACACCACTGCACTGTCGTACTGGGACATCCGCCACCACTTGTTGTCCTGGTGGGCAATGTAGGCCTGCGGGTGTTCCAGGCTCGAGGCAGGAACCTTCTTGGTCAGCTGCCGGACCACGGTCTTGGCAGCCCAGGGAATCAGCGTGGCGTAGGACGGGGCGGAGAAGCCCTGCCCGTGCCGCGGCGGCTTATGCATCACAGGGGCTGGGAACGCCTCGGGCTCGGCCTCAATCTGCGAGTCGCTGAAGTCCTTGCTCATCGCCCGGATCTCCGGCAGCTTGCTGGGCAGGATCTCGTGGAGGTGGTCCGGTCCCTTCAACAGGTCCCGCAGGGCCATGACACGTCCCTGGGCAGTGAAGTACTGCATGGAGATCAGGTGCTTGAGGTCAATGTAACCGGTTTCCCGGACCACCCGGCCACCGTGCTCGTACGGGCTGTGGATCAGGGCGGCGATCATGCGGTTGCGCGTGTGGAAGTAGGCCTGCCAGCCCACAAGGTCGTCCTTGTCGATCCAGGAGACATGCCAGACGGCCGCGCCGGGCATGGACACCGTCGGGTAGCCGGCGCTCTTGGCCCGGAGCCCGTATTCGGCATCGTCCCACTTGATGAAGACCGGCAGGGAAAGGCCGATGTCACGGATGACCTGGGTGGGGATCAGGCACATCCACCACCCGTTGTAGTCCACGTCCACGCGGCGGTGCAGCCAGGGGGTGTTACGCAGGTTGGAGCGCACGAAATCGTGGCCCAGGGTCATCTCGTCGTGCGGCCGGTCCGGCTGGAAACGGTAGGGGTTCACCGTCTCGCCGAAAGTGTGCAGCACTGTCCGGTTGTACAGGTCGAACATATGCCCGCCCACGATGGTGGGGGTCTTGCACCGGTCGGCAAAGGTCAGCAGGCGCGAGATGCTCTCGGGTTCCATCACGACGTCGTCGTCCAGCAGGAGGACGTAGTCGCTTCCAGTTTCCACGGCTTCGTACATGCCGCGGGCAAAACCGCCCGAGCCGCCGAGGTTTGCCTGGTTGATGATCCGCAGCTTGCCGCCGAGCATTGCCTCGACTTCGGCAAAGCCCTCGGCGTCGGCGACCTTCTGGGTGCCCTGGTCAACAATCAGGACTTCCTTGACGAAGTCCAGCGCTTCCGGGTTTTCGCCAAGGATCCGCAGGTTGTTGATGCAGAAAGAGGTCTTGTTGAGGGTGGTGATTTCCAGCGTTACGCTCCCGCGCTTCACCGGCTCCCCCGGAGCCTGCCATTCGGCTTCCTCCAGGACGAGGGCTTCGGATCCTGCCACCAGCTCGAACCAATACCAGCCGCCGTCGCCAAAGGGCTTAAGGCTGAGTTCGAATGTGCTGGTGGAGGGAGAATCCACCCGCTGCGTCTGCACGTGCTGCAGCGAGCCGCGGGCGTTGGACTTGTAGACACTGACCGCGCCGGTGCCGGTAGTGCGCACGGAGAGGCGGACCGTATCCAGGTTGGTCCAGCGCCGCCAGTAACTGGCGGGGAACGCATTGAAGTACGTTCCGAAGGACACCCGCTCGCCGGGGCGGACGGAGGTGGAACGGCGGGAAAGGAAATCCTCGGCGTGGACTTCTTTGCCCGGAACAGCTGCGGACTGGGCACGCGAATCCTTGTGCGCGTCGCCGTTCATGGTGGAGAGCTGGACGCCTGTGGCGCTGCCCGTGTCCATGTACAGCGGAACCGTGTCCAGCTGGTCCAGCGACGGAAGGATGACCCGTTGCAGGGATGACCAGGTCTGTTCCTGAACGTCCGTTTTTGCGGCCTGTTCTACGATTGCGTTGCTCACGCGTCTACTCCTCCGCTTTCCAGCTTTGCGCCCCCGGTGAAGTGGGGCTTGATCTTATTGTCGTACATCGACAACGCCGATCCGATCGCCATGTGCATGTCGAGGTACTTGTAGGTGCCCAGCCGGCCGCCGAAGAGGACCGACTTTTCACCCTTCGCCAGGTCGCGGTATGCGAGCAGTTTCGCACGGTCCTCCGCAGTGTTCACGGGGTAATAGGGCTCGTCGCCCTTTTCCGCGAAACGGGAGAATTCACGCATGATCACCGTGGCGTCCTTGGTGTAGTCGCGCTCGGGGTGGAAGTGGCGGAACTCATGGATGCGGGTGTAGGGGACGTCTTCGTCCGGATAGTTCATGACCGATGTGCCCTGGAAGTCCTCGATCGGCAGGACCTCCTCTTCCAGGTCAATGGTGCGCCAGGACAGGTCGCCTTCGGCGTAATCGAAGTAGCGGTCAACCGGACCTGTGTAGATCACGGGAACCTGGCCGAGCGTGTTGCTGCGGGAGAACTCGTGGCCCTCATCGAAGAAATCAGTCTTCAGATGCACCTGGATGTTCGGGTGGTCGGCCATCCGCTCGATCCATGCGGTATAGCCGTCTACCGGCAGTCCCTCGTATTTGTCGTTGAAGTACCGGTTGTCATAGTTGTAGCGCACGGGCAGGCGGCTGATGATCTCGGCCGGGAGGTCCTTGGGATCGGTCTGCCACTGCTTGCCGGTGTAGTACTTGATGAACGCCTCGTACAGCGGGCGGCCGATCAGCGAGATGCCCTTGTCATTGAGGTTCGCGGGGTTGGTGCCGGCCAGCTCCCCGGCCTGTTCCTGGATCAGTGCCCGTGCTTCGCCCGGACCCATCGAGGAGCGGAAGAACTGGTTAATGGTGCCCAGGTTGATGGGCATGGAGTACACCTCGCCCTTGTGGCTGGTGTAGACCTTGTGAACGTAGTTGGTGAACTCGGTGAACCGGTTGACGTACTCCCACACCCGCTCATTGGAGGTGTGGAACAGGTGTGCACCGTAGCGGTGCACCTCGATTCCCGTCTGCGCTTCGTTCTCGCTATAGGCGTTGCCGCCAATGTGGTGCCGGCGGTCCAAAACCGCGACCTTCAGGCCCAGTTCCTTCGCGGCGCGTTCGGCTACGGTCAGGCCGAAAAAGCCGGACCCGACGACGACGAGGTCAACGTTCACATTTACTCCTGTAGATTTCCGATACGCCCATGCGGGCAGGCACCCGACGGTCAAGGTTATCCGAGATTTTGGCGCGGGGCATTCCGGCAGGCTGACATCACCATCCCACTACGTCCAGAAACCGTTGTCCAAACCGGGGTGCCGTGGTCTCCACATAGGTTCGGGTGAGGTGGTTGTTGTCCAGATAAACCCGCACGTTTCCGATGACGGCCGGACACACACCGTCGGGGCAGACGAGGTCATCGAGATCAAGCAGGCCCATCCCCGGAACCAGGTCCCCCATGACGGACAGCGACTCTTCCTCCGTGTTCCGCACACTCAGATAGGGCCGGTTGCATTCCCCGGCGTCGGCCCCGAAGAGTTCGGGGCACAGCCCCATGTCCATGTCGTAGCGGGGGTTGTCCCGGATGCCCACCAACTGGACACCCAGGTTGATGATTTCCTGGGCCGCTCCCGCGAATCCTCCCGGCAGGATTTCGTAGGGCGGCGTTTCGATGGCGTATGTAGCCGTAGTGATAACGGCGTCGGGCTGCAGGTCGGCAATGTATTTCAAGGACTGTTCATTGCGGCCGTTACACTCCTGGTCGTATTCCGCCCGCTCGGACTCGAACTGGCATCCGCCCTTGACCAGGGCGATCAATGCCCAGTTCCGCTCGGCGGATACCGGTGCCAGGGCGGCAAGCCACTGCTGGACGTGGCTGTTGCCGACGGCGACGATGACCTTGTCCGGGTTCTCCGAGGAAACGATTTCCGCGCAGTTGTAGCCCTGGAGTTCACTGGCTCCGGTGGCATACCGTCCGGTGCACCGGCTCTCCAGGCTCACATAGTCCTGCTTGACCGTATCCGCCGTCGGCAGCAGCGGAGCATCCGGGTCGCCCTCAAAGGTGAAATACGGATCCAGCACCGCGGCTCCGGGGTTGTTCCGGTCCGCGCCTGCCAGCAGGCTTTCGGACTGCAGGCGCAGCGAGGTCTGCCAGGAGAAAACAGGCACAGCCACCAGTGCCGCACAGGCGGCAATAACGAGGACGCCGTTCAACGGCCTCCGCCCCGCCCAGTCCATCCGGCGCAGGGGACGTTCGATCAACCGCGTCGTCAGGTGGGCGAGGATCAGCGATACGGCGATAATCGCTGCCCCGGACAATGGTCCGGCGGTTACCCGATCCCGGCTGATCAGGTAGATAACCAGGACCGGCCAGTGCCACAGGTAGAGCGCATACGACATATCACCCATCCGGACCAAGGGCTGCCACGAGAGCAGCCGGTCGGCACCGAAACGGCTGCCTGTCTGCCCGGCAACAATGACCAGAGCCGCGGCAGCCAAGGGCCACAGCGCCACGAATCCGGGGAACTGCCCCTGCACGTCCAGGATGAACCCGCCCGAAAGGATGGCGGCCAGGCCGAGCCATCCGGCGGCCACCCTGAGCCGTCTGCCCGGTTTCAGGTAGGGCAGGGCGAGGGCCAGCAGGGTGCCGAACGCGAACTCCCACAGGCGTGCACGCGTATCGAAGTACGCGAAGGCCTGGTTGCTGTAGGTCTCGTTCACCGAGAACGCCAGCGAGACGGCGAACACACACCCGAAGACCACCAGCACCACGGTTCGGAACCGAAGGTGCGCCGAGCGGGCGATCAGTGCGCAGAACGCAAAGAGCAGGGGCCAGAGAATAAAGACCTGGCCCTGGACCGACAGCGACCAGAAATGCTGGAACGGGCTGGCGCTGCTGTCATCAACGGCATAGTAGTCGACCGAGTCCGCCGCGAGGGCCCAGTTCTGGACGTACAGGAGCGAAGACCATGCCTGTGAAAGGATCTCCGGCCAGCGGTTCCTGGGGACAAAGAGGGCCGTGGCGGCGAGGGTGCCCGTCAGCACTATCGCGGCGGCGGGCAACAGCCGTTTGAATACGTGGAGCCAGTAGGACCGCAGGCTTATGCCGCGACCGTCTTCGACCTTCCGGATGAAGGACAGGGATAGCAGGAAGGCGGAGATCAGAAGGAAAACGTCCACCCCGCCGGACACACGGTTAAACCAGATGTGGTAGATCACGACCATAAGCACGGCAAGGGCGCGGAGTCCTTGGACTTCGGGCCGGTAGGACGGTTTACCGTTCACCGGTTCCCGTTCCCTGCCGGCGTTCAATACTGATTCTGGGTGAGTCACAGATGCCTTTCCCCGGACGGAGTTCCCCCGTGCAGTTTACTGCCCCTTGCCTGCCCGTCCTCCACAGCCCTCTCCCGCCACCGGGTTATCCCGGCACCTGCCGACTGCACGGCGGGCCCGGCAGCCCCGGATTAGCCTTTCTGCCGGCGGCTGACCCTTGTCTGAGGAGGACCCTTGTTGCTTCATGTAACCCTGGCGGAGGCGCCGGGCTGCCGGTCCGCTCAGACCGGCGGGCGGATACCTGACCGGGAGGTGGTCATCAACGCCGGCTCCACGCTGGACGGTGCCGGGGTGGCCGCCCTGCTGGCCGAACGCTACGGTCCGGCGCGCTTCAGCATTGACGGTTCGCCTCTTGATGACCTGGTCCCGGGCCAGGCTCCCTTTGCCAACGGCGCTGTCATCGCGTGTGCCCCCGGTTCCCTGCCTGCCGGCGACCGCAGCGGGTTGCCGCGGCCCGGCGCCAAGGAGGCTCCGCTGCTGCTGGTGGTGTGCAGCGGGCCGGACGCCGGCAACATCATCCCCCTGCAGCGGCGAACGTACTCCATCGGCCGGCTCTCCCCCTCCGGCGCCGGATCACGGATAGGGATCGCGGATCCGGCGCTCTCGCGCAACCATGCCCTGCTGGTGGTCGGAAAGGACTCGGTGCAGCTCCACGACCAGGGGTCGGCCAACGGAACCTGGGTTGACGGCAGGCGTGTCCGTTCGGCTGATGTGGATACCGGCTCGACCCTGGGGTTCGGCTACAGCTCCTGCCGGCTGTCGGTACCGGCGGACTTTGCCGCACCCATCCCCGGCACCGATGATCCCTTCACGCCGCTGGCCGTTCAGCTCCAGGAACAGGGGTCTAAAACGGGCCTGCTGCTGGTCGGCGGACTGCTTCCGCTCGTTATGGGCGTGGTCCTTGCCCTGGTTACGGGCATGTGGATGTTCCTGGCGTTCAGTGCACTGTCCGCCGTAACGGCCGTGCTAGGCGCTGCCGGGGCACGACGCCGCCGCCGGGAGCAGGCACACACCGTTTCCCACGCAGCGGAAGAGGACGCCCGACGGCGGCGGCAGGCGGCGCCGGACGCCGGCTCAATGGCACTAGCCGCCGTCCTGGGACTTGGCGGACCCGCGAACCCCGGCCCGGAAGCGTCCACACCGGGCAGACCGGCGGCAGATTGCCCGGTGCGTATCGGAACCGCTGCCCAGGCCGCAAACCTTCTGCCGGTGCCTGCCCGGCCCCGTTTCGTCCCTCCGGTGACGCCCGATCTGCCGGTGATCCTCCGGCTGGGCAGTGACCGGGACATTTGCCTGCGCGGAGCTGACGGCGGGGCACTGTTCCGGACCATCCTGCTGCAGGCCGCGTCATCACCGGCTGCCGGAACCCGGCTGCATGTTGTCTGCGCCGGCACCCCTGACGGCCTGGAGCCGGATGCGCGGTTCCTGCCCGGCGTCACCCTGGCGGCGTTGCCCGAAGCCGCGCCGGGGGCGGTTACCGCTGCCGCTGCCGGCATAGCCGCCCTGCATGAGGATGTGGGCCCGGGCGACGCCGCCGTGCTGGTCCTGTGCCTGCAGGGCGGCTGGGCGCACTACGGCGGCGATCTCGTTGCGGCCCTGCCCGCCAAGCTGCGTGAGAGCACGAGCCTCATCCGGCTGGGCGGCCCTCCCGCCGGGCTGACGGTCTCCCTGTCCTCGGGCCGCGGCACCGTCACCGGCGGCACCGACCTGTTGGAGTTCGTTCCGGACCTCATACAGGGGACCACCTTCGAACGCCTCAGCAGGGCGCTGGGCACGGCCCGGGCGCAGGACGCGGTGATCCGGGCGGCCCATCCCGTTCCCGGCCGGCTTCCGCCATCGGCCGCCTTCACCGGACACCACCAGCTGGACCCCGAGGTGCTCCTGAGTGCCTGGACCTCGGGCAGCGCTGGTGCCAGGGCTGTTGTCGGGGTTTCGGCGGCCGGTCCGGTGACCCTGGACCTGGTTCGGGACGGTCCCCATTTCCTGGTGGCGGGTACCACCGGTTCCGGCAAATCCGAGTTCCTGCGCAGTTTCGTCGCCTCTCTGGCAGCCAGCCAGCCACCCAGTGCCGTCGCTGTCCTGCTGATCGATTTCAAGGGCGGGGCGGGACTGGGCCCGTTGGTCCGGCTGCCGCATGCTGTGGGACTGCTGACCGATCTGTCCGCCGGGGATGTGTCCCGGGCGCTGGCATCCCTGCGGGCAGAGGTCCGCCGCAGGGAGGCCCTGCTTGCTGATGCCGGGGCGGACAATCTCGACCGATACAATTCCCGCCGGGAGTCCGCCGAAACGCTGCCGCGGCTGGTGGTGGTGGTTGACGAGTTCCGGATGCTGGCGGACGAAGTGCCGGCAGCACTGCAGGAGCTGCTGCGGATTGCGGCCGTGGGACGGTCCCTCGGCCTGCATTTGGTCCTGGCTACGCAACGGCCCCAGGGAGCCGTGACTGCCGACATCCGTGCGAACATTGCGACCAGCATCGCCCTCCGGGTCTCTTCCGCTGCCGAGTCCCGCGACGTCCTCAATTCCGACTGTGCTGCCGGCATTGCCCCGGACCTGCCGGGCCGGGCCTTCGTCAGTAAGGGAGGCGGCCCGCCGTTGGCCTTCCAGAGCGTGTCCACGGCGTTCGGCCAACCCTGCAGCGGGAACCTGCTGATGGAGCTGGACGAATACTTCCGCAGCGGGCAGGTGGCCCCGCCGGCCGACCCCTTGCCCGAAGCGGACGGCTTGGACCGCATTTGCTCGGCCGTCCGCCTGGCGGCGGCACGGGGGTGCTATCCGGAGCCGTTCCACCCCATCGCTCCTCCGCTCCCCCGGACCCTGGCCCCCGGCAGCCTCCCGGGGCACGCGGAGTCCGCCGGACCTTCCTGCGCCGGATCGGTGGTTCTCGGGCTGCTGGACGACCCCGAAAAACAGCAACAGCGCCTCCTGTCGTGGCATCCGGTCCGGGATTCGCATTTGGCCGTCCTCGGTTCACCGCGGTCCGGGGCTGCTGATTGCCTTCAGCTGGCCACTGCGGGGCTGCTCGCAGCCGGACCGGGCAGCCATCTGTACGTCCTGGACTCCGACGGTAGCCTGGCCTGCCTGGCCGACGCCGAACAGACCGGCGCCTATGTCGGGCCGCAGGAGGTGAAACGGGCGGCACGGGTCCTTGCCTACCTCGCCGCCGAAGCAGTGCACAAACGCGGCCGGGCCGATCCAGGCACCCGCGGTCCGGCCGGTGCCTCGGCCGGTCCCGGAATCATCCTGGCCGTCTCCGGCTGGGCACGGTGGTGCGCCGCGTTCCGCAGCGGGCGGGGCCTCACTGGCGAAGAGGACCTGGCAGACATCATCCGGGACGGAGAACATGCCGGCGTCTGCGTAGTCATTACGGGCGACCGGGAGCTGTTCAATTCCCGGTGCTTTCCGTTAATCCCCAACCGCGTATTATTCCCCGCCGATGCCACGCCGGAAACTCTCCTGCTCTGGCCCCGGCTGCCGTCCATGGACCGGGTCAGGGGACGTGCCCTGGCACAGGGACGGATCGCCACCGGGGACGGACTGGTGGCCCAGATCTACACCGCGGACCCGGACCCGGTGCGGCGGGCCGGTGACGGGGCATTCCCCGGCCTACCGCCGGGATGCGCTCCTCCGCACCGGATAGCGCCCCTTCCGGCGCTGGTGCAGCCCGAACACCTGTCCCCGGCCGGCGGTGCCGACTATCTGCCCGTGGGTGTCGGCGGGGATGAACTGGAGACCGTCATGGCGCGGATACCGCGGGGATCGGTTTTCCTGGTTGCCGGGCCCCGGGGGTCCGGGCGCACGTCCTTCCTGCGGCAGCTGGAACGGGCCGCGGATGGCTCCCTGCACTGCCGCTGGGCAACAGCTGGGGAGGAGCTCGATGTAGGCCGGCCTGCGGGGTCCGGGGCGGTTGATCCCCCGGCCGGCAACTTGCTGGTCCTCGTGGACGATGCCGATCTGCTGCCGCAATCCGTTCACCGGCAGCTTGCCGGCCTCCACGCCCGGGGCGCCAGGCTGGTGTTGGCTGCCGTATCCGGGCCGCAACTGACGGCGCGCGTTCCACTGGCTCTGCAGGTCCGTTCCGACCCCTTGGGCGCACTCCTGCGGCCGTTGTCCCCCGCGGACGGTGACATCTTTGGAATCCGGGTGGATCCGGGTGCCCGGCGGCCGCCGGGAAGGTGCTTCCTGGTCGACGGCGCGGAGTCCGTGGAAGCCCAGACCGCCTGGGCCGGCGGGTGATACGCCGCGGCGGCCTAAGCCTTCCGGCCCAAGTCAGAGGGTCTTGTCGGTCATGCGGGTGGTATGCGCCAGGACAGGCTTGGTGAACAACAGCAGCAGGACTGCAGCAGCGGGCAGGAGCATCGCGAGACCGGCAGCTGTCGGTCCGGCCTGCAGTGTGGGAACGGCAATGATCACCACAAAGAACTGCCAGACCATTGCGGCCGCGCGGGTCCACCGGTAGCCCCGGAAAAAGAAATGTCCCACCACCAGCAGCCAAACTGCAACGGCTACCGCGAAGAGCATGGTGAAGACCGCACCGCCCATCGACAACGGCGTGGATGTGGCCAACCCGTAGCCATACCAGCCGGCGAAGGCGAGAAGGCCCAGCGCCTCAAGCACGAGGGCAGCGGAGATGACCAGGACTGCGGGTGGACGGGTCGGAGCATTTCGGGGTGTTGACACATTGGCAGAATACCGGAGATAGTCTGTGCCAAGGCGCTTGTCCGGTTCTTTCCAGGCCCGTTCCCACACCGTGCACCTGCCGGCGGGGAACGGCTTCGGCGCCCCATCCGGGCCCTTGGCGCAATCCGCACAGGACCGGCATCTCCCCGGTACAAAACGGGCCTACTGTGATGCATCCCTCAGCCCTGTGGCCATAATTTCCGGTTGTTACCCCTTGTTTGCTTTGGCCCGACGTGCCACGCTAGATACAGGGAAATCAGGGGCCGAGACCGGCCCCTTTAGTTTGTAGTTGCTCGTGAATGTTTTCACAAACATGTAGGAGACAACTCTTCAGAGGAGATAGTGATCAACATGGATTGGCGGAGCCGCGCAGCTTGCCTGGATAAAGATCCGGAGCTTTTCTTTCCCGTGGGCAATACCGGCCCGGCCCTTCTTCAGATTGAAGAAGCCAAGAGCGTTTGCCGTCGGTGCCCGGTGATCGATACCTGCCTGCAGTGGGCCATTGAGACCGGCCAGGATGCAGGCGTTTGGGGCGGCATGAGCGAGGATGAGCGCCGCGCGCTGAAGCGCCGAGCCGCCCGCGCACGCCGGGCCTCCTAACAAGGACTTCCTGCCGGTGAGCCGGCGTCGGAAAGGGCCGTTGCCACATGTGGCAACGGCCCTTTCCCGTACCCGGGCTCCGATGCCGGCCGGATCGGTCAGGTGCGGCGGTACTCGGTGTCCAGGCCCATTTCAATGGTGACTTCGGTACCCCCGCCGACACCCGCGGACCACTCGATGGTCCCGTCGAGTTCACTTTGGACCAGGGTGCGGACAATCTGCAGTCCCAGTCCCTCCCGGCGCGGTTCGGGCGGAAGGCCCACGCCGTCGTCGGACACCGTGACCGTCAGGCGCTCCTCGCGCCCGGCAGGCCCGTGCCGCCGGGCCGTCAGCCCCACCGTCCCGCGGCGTCCGGCCAGTCCGTGTTCGACGGCGTTGGTTACCAGTTCATTAATGACCAGGGCCAGCGGGGTGGCGAGGTCGCTGGGCAGTTCACCGAAGGAACCCTCCCGCCGCGTCCGTACTTCCTGGCTGGGCGAGGCCACTTCTGCGGACATCCGGAACTGCCGGTCGATCAGCTCGTCGAAGTCCACATTCTGGGTCAGGCCCTGGGACAGCGTTTCGTGGACCAGCGCAATGGTGGAAACACGCCGCATTGCCTGCGCCAGCCCCTGTTTCCCTTCATCACTCTCCATGCGCCGGGACTGCATGCGCAGCAGCGCAGCAACGGTCTGGAGGTTGTTCTTCACCCGGTGATGGATCTCCCGGATGGTGGCGTCCTTGGAGACCAGCTCCATTTCGCGGCGGCGCAGCTCGGACACATCACGGCACAGCACCAGGGCACCGAAGCGTTCCTTTTCATCCCGCAGCGGGATGGCGCGCAGTGACAGGCTGACGCCCCGGGACTCGATTTCGGTCCGCCACGGCATCCGTCCGGTCACCACCAGCGGCAGTGTTTCATCCACCATGCGCCGGTCCTTGAGCAGTGCGGTGGTGATCTCCGCCAGCGACCTGCCTTCCAGTGTTTCCATGTCCCCCAGCCGGCGGAACGCGGATACACCGTTGGGGCTGGCGTACTGCACGATCCCTTCGGCATCGAGCCGGATCAGCCCGTCCCCGACGCGCGGGGCTCCGCGGCGCGAACCGGTGGGGGTGGCAAAGTCAGGCCAGAGACCCAGCGTCCCCATCCGCAGGAGGTCATAGGCGCACTGCCGGTAGGTCAGCTCCAGGCGCGAGGGCATCCTCGAACTGGAAAGATCCATGTGCGAGGTCACCACCGCGAGGGTGCGGCCGTTGCGGACAAACGGGATGGCTTCCACCCGCATGGCCGTCTCGGCGGTCCAGCTGGTCTCGCTGGACCGCTCGATGTGCTGGCTGCGCCATGCGGCGTCGACCAGCGGCAACAGGTCCGCCCGGATCCGCTCCCCCACAAAGTCGCTGTGGAAGACCGTGTGCGACGTCGACGGGCGCGCATGCGCCAGCGCCACGTAGCCGCCGTCGGGCACCGGGAACCACAGTGCCAGGTCTGCGAATGCGAGATCGGCTACCAGCTGCCAGTCCCCCACCAGCAGGTGGAGCCATTCGGCGTCCCCGGGACCGAAGTCGGCGTGGTCCTTGATCGGATCAGTAAAAATTGCCACCTGGACTCCGGACTAGCGACGAACGATGGAACGCAGCAGGCGCAGGGCCACCGAGAGCGAAGCCATGTCGTCCTGCTCGAGGCGGTTCACCTCGTTGAACATCTTGGTGGCGCGCTGCAGATGATCTGCGTTCTCCTTCTCCCAGACCTCGACCCGTTCCAGCGGATCCGCCCCGGACATCTCCTCAGTGGCTTCCAGCGCTGCGGTGGTCATGTCCGCCGCGGTCGAGTACAGGTCATCGCGCAGCGCGGCACGGGCCAGCGCCTGCCAGCGGTCCTCGCGGGGCAGCTTGGTGATCCGCTCCAGCAGATCATCAATGCCGTACCGGTCGTAGACCGCGTAGTAGACGGCGGCAACTTCCGTGGCCGAAACCCTGGCTGCCAGGCTCACCCGGGCGACATCGAGCAGGCCGAAGGATTCGAACTGCTCGGCCCAGTAACTGCCCAGCTCCTTCGGGATGTCCAGTTCGCGTGCTTTCTCCTGCAGTGCTTCCACGCGCTTGGCGTCACCGCCGCGCAGGTAGCGGGTCAGATCGGAAAGCAGCGGCCGGACCACCGGCTTGAAGGCCTCGATGTCCTCGTCGATGGTGGTTCCGCGGCCCACGTGGTTGACGAACCAACGCACCGCGCGGTCCAGCAGCCGGCGCAGGTCCAGGTGCATCATGGACCAGGTCTGCGTGGAGAAGCCTGCCGGCAGGCTGCCCAGTTCGGCCAGCACCTTGTCCACTCCGTAGATCTCGCGCAGCGCCGTGAAGGCGCGTGCCGCCTCCGCCTCTGTGGCGGAGGTTTCCTCGATGATCCGGAACGCAAAGGTGATGCCGCCGATGTTGATCATGTCGTTGGCGACCATGGTGGAGATGATTTCGCGGCGCAGCGGATGGGTATCGAGCTGGTCCCCGAAACGCTCCACGATCTGCTTCGGGAAGTACCGCCGCAGGGTACCGGCGAAGTAGGGGTCATCGGCGAGGTTCGAGCGGGTCAGGGCCTTGGTCAGTTCGATCTTGGCGTAGGCAGCCAACACCGCCAGTTCGGGCGAGGTCAATCCTTCCCCGGCCGCGATCCGTGCATGCAGTTCCTCATTGGTGGGCAGCGCCTCCAGCTGCCGGTCCAGGTCTGCGTGCTCCTCCAACCAGTCCATCAGCCGCTCGAAGCTGGGGCTCCATTCCAGGACCCGCTGCCGGTCATTGAGCAGCAGCATGTTCTGGTCGATGTTGTCCTGCAGGACCAGCTGGCCCACCTCATCGGTCATGGAGTGCAGGAACGCGGCGCGCTCGGCAGGGTCCAGCCGTCCGGCAGCGACCATCCGGTCCACGAAGATCTTGATGTTCACCTCGTGGTCGGAGCAGTCGACGCCGGCCGAGTTGTCAATGGCGTCGGTGTTCAGGATGACGCCGGAGCGGGCGGCTTCGATGCGGCCGCGCTGCGTCATGCCCAGGTTGCCGCCTTCACCGACCACCTTGACCCGCAGGTCGCGTCCGTCCACGCGGATCGCGTCGTTGGCCTTGTCGCCCACATCGGCGGAGGTTTCGCCGGAGGCCTTCACATAGGTGCCGATACCGCCGTTGTAAAGCAGGTCAGCCGGCGCCTTCAGGATGGCCTTGAGCAGTTCCGGCGGGCTCATTTTGGTGACGGTATCCGCCAGGCCCAGGACTTCACGGACTTCCGGCGAGAGCGGGATGCTCTTGGACTGCCGGGGGAAGATCCCGCCGCCGGCGCTGATCAGCGACTCGTCGTAGTCCGCCCAGGAAGACCGCGGCAGCTCGAAGAGCCGGCGGCGCTCGGCGTGCGAGGCTGCCGGGTCGGGGTTGGGGTCCAGGAAGATGTGCCGGTGGTCGAAGGCGGCCACGAGCTTGATGTGTTCGGACAGCAGCATGCCGTTGCCGAACACGTCTCCGCTCATGTCCCCCACGCCCACCACGGTGAAGTCCTCGGCCTGGGTGTCGATGCCCAGTTCGCTGAAGTGCCGCTTGACCGATTCCCAGGCCCCGCGGGCCGTGATGCCCATGGCCTTGTGGTCATATCCGACGGATCCGCCCGAGGCGAAGGCGTCACCCAGCCAGAAGCCGTATTCGGCGGAGATGGAGTTGGCGATGTCCGAGAACGACGCCGTGCCCTTGTCTGCGGCCACCACCAGGTAGCTGTCGTCGCCGTCGTGGCGGACGACCCGCTCGGGCGGGACCACTTCCTCGCCGGTTTCGGTGACGATCAGGTTGTCGGTCAGGTCCAGCAGGCCGCGGATGAAGGTGCGGTAGCTGTTCTTGCCTTCTTCCATCCATGCGCCGCGGTCCACTGAGGGGTCAGGCAGCTTCTTCGCGTAAAAGCCGCCCTTGGCACCGGTGGGGACAATCACGGCGTTCTTGACGGTCTGTGCCTTCACCAGACCCAGGATCTCGGTGCGGAAGTCCTCGCGCCGGTCGGACCAGCGCAGCCCGCCGCGGGCCACCTCGCCGAAACGCAGGTGCACGCCTTCCACCCGGGGGGAGTACACCCAGATTTCATACTTCGGACGCGGGAACGGGGCGCCGTCGATGGCCCCGGTGTTCAGTTTGAAGCTGACGTAGGCCTTGTCCTGGTAGAAGTTGGTCCGCAGGGTGGCATTGATCAGGGTCGCGAAGGTCCGCAGCACCCGGTCGGCGTCCAAGGTGGGCACCTTCTCCAGCCCGGCGTCGAGGGCGGCGGCCGCCTTTTCGACGGCGCCGTTGCGTTCCTCATCGCCGAGGTCGGGATTGAAACGGCCTTCGAACAGCGCAATCAGCGCGTGGGCGACGTCGGGGTTGCCCAGCAGTGTTCCGGCGACGAATCCGTAGGAGTTGGCGGTACCGACCTGGCGCATGTACTTGGCATAGGCGCGGAGGATGACCACCTGGCGCCAGGGCAGTCCCTGCTGCAGGATCAGCCGGTCGAAGGCATCGGACTCCGCGGTGCCGGACATGCCCGCACGGAATGCTTCCGCCAGGAGCGTGCCGGTTGCCACCGGATCGATGCCTGCCGGGTACACCAGGCCCAGGTCATAGAGGTGGAAGGTGGTGCCGTCGCTCCGCCTGATCTCGAACGGACGTTCGTCCAGGACTTCCAGGCCGAGGTTGTGCAGGAACGGCAGGATCTGGGTGAGCGACTTCGGTTCGGTGAGGTACAGCTTGAGCCGGGCATCCTCGTGAGCGTCGCCGTCGCTGCCTGCGGGGACGTAGACAAAGAGTTCGGGCGCCGTGTCGGGCCGTGCCACCCGGGCCTCGAAGCGGGCAATGTCCTCGAGGGCATCCTCCACCTCATAGGCCACCCGGTAGGTTGCCGGGAAGGCATCGGACCACAGGGCGGAGAGCTTCTCCGCCTCGGGCCGTGCGAACTTACTGCGGACCACTTCCTCGATGCCCTCGCCCCAGGAGCGGGTGGCCTTGACCAGCCGTGCCTCCAGGGCTGCGGTATCCACCTCGGTGATTTCCTCGCCGCGCGGCAGGCGGATGCGGAAGAACAGCCGGGCCAGTGCGGACTCGGTCATCCGGGCTTCGTAGTCAATGGACTCCGCGTTGAAGGTGGCCTTCAGTTCGTCCTGGATGCGGAGCCGGACCGGTGTGGTGTAGCGGTCGCGGGGCAGGAACACGAGCGCGGACATAAACCGGCCGTAGATATCCGGCCGCAGGAAGAGGCGGGTACGGCGGCGTTCCTGCAGCCGCAGGATGGCCAACGAGGTGTCCAGCAGCATTCCGGGATCGATCTGGAACAGCTCGTCGCGCGGATAGGTCTCCAGGATGGACAGCAGGTCCTTCCCCGAGTGCGAGTCGGCCGGGAAGCCGCAGTTGCGCATCACGTCGCGGACCTTGTCCCGGACAATCGGGATGCTGCGGACGGAGCCCGTGTACGCGCCGGTCGCGAACAGGCCGATGAACCGGCGTTCCCCGTTCACGTTGCCCTGCTCGTCAAAGCGCTTCACGCCGAGGTAATCAAGGTACGCCGGGCGGTGCACGGTGGACCGAGAGTTGGCCTTGGTGATGACCAGGGCCCGCTTTTCGCGGGCCTTCGCACGCCCGGCCCCGGTGAGGCGGTGGATCCGCCGGGAGGAGGAGTGCCGGCCCAGCAGCCCCAGCCCGCTGCCCTCGGTGGGGCGCAGGGCGTCTTCGCCGTCCTCGGTGATCAGGTCATATTCGCGGTAGCCCAGGAAAGTGAAGTTGCCGTTGTCCAGCCAGGTCAGCAGTTCCCGGGCCTGCTGGAGATCGGGAATATCGCGGGCACCGGGCACGGTCTCCAGGGACCGCGCAATGTCGTGGACCTTGGCGCGCATGGCCGGCCAGTCGGAAACGGCGACACGGACATCGCCGAGCACCTTCTGCAGGCCGTCAACGAGTTCGGTCCGCTTGCCGTCCTCGGCAATCCTGGCTACTTCGACGGCAATCCAGGATTCCACCTTGGTGGTGCCCGCGTTGCCGCCCAGCAGATCGGCCAGGTTCGGCAGCGCTGCGGTGTCACCGCTGGACACGCCGGCGGCCGCGGGAACGCGCCGGACCTGCTGCAGTTCGCCGGTACGCGGATCCCGGGTGGCCAGGAAGATGGGGTGGACCACCAGCCGGATGGCGGCGTTGCGGCGCACCACCTCTGCGGTGACGGAATCCACGAGGAAGGGCATGTCGTCGGTGACGATCAGGATGACACTGGTGTCCCCCTGGTCCACCACATCCACGGCCGCGGTGCCCTCGGCGCGGGTCATGGCGAGTTCCATGTGTTTCCGGGCCCGCTCCCGCAGGACCGACGGCGGATATGCCTGCGCATCTTCACGCGCCAGGTGCTCGTAGTAGTTCCCGATGAATTCATCCAGGGAAGTGTCCGAACTGAAAAGATCCGCGATGCTGGATCCTGACGACATGTAATACGCCTCCGATAGTACTTACGTCCGGCTGCCCCGTTGCAGCCTCCTCATATCGAGCCTAGCCGTGAATGCGTGAAAGGTCACTTTGCGCTCCGGACGCGCCGCCGGGGCCGGCTGCGGCCTGCCTGGACACCGGCCAGCTCCGCGATGGCGGCCCTGAGCACCGATGCGGGAGCTGTTTCCAGCAGTGCCGTCCCGGAGAGCAAAGCGGCATCGGCGGCGTCGTAGTCGGCGGGCAGCAACGCGGTGATCTCCGGACCCGGACCGAACCGCTCCCACGCACCGCGCAGCTGGTTCTCCGGATGCCTGCCGACGGCCGAGGCACGGACCTTGTTGAGCACTACGCGGGGCTGCGCCGCAGGCACCGCCGAGGACAGTTCCGTGAGTGCCCGGACGAGCCTGGGCACTCCCACCGAATCGGCGGATCCGACAGCGTAGACGGTGTCCGCGGCTTCCAGCAGCATCAGGGTGGCAGCGTTGCGCCGCGGCGCTATGGTGTCAAAACTCAGTTCCTCGTCGTTTTCGAGGGAGAATCCGCAGTCGATGACGGTCTCATCCGCCATGCGCCGTGCCGCGTCAAGCACGCCGGCGAGCGCCGCCGGACGCAGTTCCACCCACCGGTCCGGCCGGGTAATGCCGGTGAGCACCGACAGGCGGTGCCCCTTCAAAGCCACACCGGCGCAGAGCCGCTGCAGCGCGCCGTCGTCGAGCATCCCCTGGTCTGCAAGCCGGCAGGCCTGGGCCAGCCCGGCGGATTCATCCAGCAGCCCGAGGCTTACGGCCACGCTCGAGCCATAGGTGTCCGCATCTATCAGCAGGACATTCCGTCCGGCGGCTGCTGCTTCGGCCGCCAAATTCACGGCCAGCGTGGTCCGGCCAGGCGAGCCGGCCGGTCCCCAGACGGCGGTGACGGATCCGTTGCGGGCATTCGGCACGGCCGGAATTCCGCTTCCCGGCGCTGTATTCCCGGGGTGCCGTATCCCGGCGTCGAAAGCGGCCGCCGGATCGGCCAGGGACAGCCCTGGCGCCGCACCGCCACCGTCCGGCGCACGGTCGAGGGCCAGCACCGCCGCGGCAATGAGTCCGGCAAGGGCCTGCGCTGTCACGGTCCCGGGCGCGTTGCTGATCCCCATGGCGTCCAGCCGCTGCCGCAGGAGGGGATCGTCGGCGAGCGCCACCAGTGCAACTCCGGCCGTTCCCAGCCGTTCGGCCAGGACGGCGGTGAGGTCGGCGGCGTCGCCGGTTACGACGGCGGCACGAACGATGCCGGTTTGGGAGACCGCCACCAATTCCGTCAGTTCCGCACACCTGCGGACCACGGTGACGGGTCCCTGCAGGCGCTCCAGCCCGTCGAGGACGCCGGCGGTGGCGGCGCCCACAGTGGCTACGGGAATGTTCACTTGCCCGGGGCGGGATTGGAGACCACGGTGATCTTCGCCTGGTTGGACAGTGCGCTGAGGAGCAGCGGCAGGTCGGAGTTATCCACCAGTACCAGCAGTTCCGTGCTCCGGCTGGCTCCCAGGGCGGACTCCGAAACGGTGAGCTCGGATATTTCCGCCGCCTCGATCAGCTGCTTCGGTTCGTCGAAGCCGTTTTTCGCATTGGGCATGGCCGCCCAGATGTCCACCCGGCTACCGGTGCTTGTCCTGGCCGGCAACGGATCCTCCACGCGCAGCCCGACGGGCTTTCGGTCCAGTGAGCCGGGGTCTGCCAACGCGGACCGTGCCAGCAGCTCCCCTTCCCGCAGGACGGTCCCGGCCACGGCGCCGGGCGGCACTCCCCCGGCGACGGTGAGATAGTGCTGTTCCGTTCCGCCCAGCCGTACGGGGACGGCGACCAGGTCCTCCCCGCTGATGGGGCTGCCGGGGGGAATGTCATGCTGCACCGCATAGACCTCGGTGGTCTTGTCTGCGCTGTCCACCAGGGTGACGACACCGGCCACCGATCCAAGTACCAGCAGGATGCCCAGCAGGAGGCGGGGATCCCGCCAGGACGGCTTGCGGAGCCGTGCCGCCGGCGCGGCGTGGACAGTGCTGCCGGTGCGGTCAAGTGTCCGCCCGCTCACGCGTGGGCCCGTACTGTGTGCCGGACTCTGTCCCGAACCTTGTAGCCGACTCTGCACCGGACTGCCGGTGCTGCGCTGACCGGCACCGTGCCCGGTAACGCCAAGAACAACCTGTCCATGCTCCTCCGTTCCCCCCGCCCTGTTCCCGCCTGTTTCCCGCTTCTTTTTCGCTTCTCCCTCCTCTTCCAAGGTGGGATGAAACTACCCGCAGGAGAACAATGGAGTCATTGTGGAGTACCTGCACCGGGAAGAAAACCGTGGCCCCGGAACGGAGCGCTAACTGTGGATAACCCCGGCGGGGGTTTCTGCTGATGCCAGACTGGGGCTGCTGGTATAGAACGGGTGCAAACCGCAGTGGTGCGGTGCGAAAGGTGAGTGCCGTGGGCGATAAGAGATTCCTGACGCTGGCCGATGTCGCCGAGGTACTGAATATCTCCTCCTCGCAGACGTACGCCCTGGTCCGCAGCGGCGAACTGCCCGCCATCCAGATAGGCGGCCGGGGCCAGTGGCGGGTGGAGGCGCAGCAACTCGAGGAATACATTTCGCGGGCCTACCGGAAATCCGCTGCAGCGGTCCGCCAAGGTATCCCGGTGGAGGAAAACGCCGACAGCGCACCTGGAACGTAGCCGGCCCGGTCAGGCGCGCGAGAAGACAGCCGCAACAGACGCCGTCGGAACGACGTACACAGCCGTAACGCTGCCGTTGCGCCGTGCCTGGCCGTCCGGGACTGCTGCCAGTTCCAGGAAATCGCTGCCAACCCGGTCAATAGTCCCGTGCAAGGCGTTCTCTGCCAAGGCGCCGCCGCACCGAAGGGTTACCGTACGGCGGTCCCGGGCGATGCTCCGGAGCGCCGATGCCAAGCCCAGACGCACTCTCCCCGCATGCCCGGCGGCGTAGCGGTCCATTCCCTTGATGGAAACGACGTGCGGCAGGACGGCCAGCGTCTGTCCTCGGTTGTCTTCCAGCGCAACCCACCCGTTGCCCGACTGCTGCAGCGTGCCCTCCACCGTGCCCGCCAAACCCAGGTCGAACACGAGGTGCTTGCCGTGCTGGCTGCGAAGCCTGTCCTGGAGGCTGACCGCCCCTAGTTCAATCCGCACCCGCTCTGAAATCTCGCTCTCGGCTTCTATGACACCCGATGCGGCCATCTGAGCTTCCATGTCCCTGAACAGGGCATCCCATCGCATCGGCCAAGGCTAGTACCCACCGGCACCGTCCGGCCACTCTGGACACGCATCAGAGCGAAGTGTAGACACGTCCATCACACGGACCAGACAAGCACCAAGACAGCTCAATTCCCACTAACTGGCAGAACCATAGCCAAACGACAAATAAACACGACAAACGACATCAATCGCAGCAAACCGTGATCCATCGAAAGCCGCATTGCGGGAAGCTCACAAGCGCCTGCGGGTATAGGGAGAGTGCAATGACAGCCAATAGCTCCGGCCAGCGTTCAGACGCACTGCTGACTGCCGGTGTCGTCCTGTGCGGAGGCGCCCTCCTGTGGTGCGGAGCCCGGCTCCTCCCCTCCGCCGCGGCCGCCGGAGGGGACCTGCTGGCATTCACGAACCGTTCAGCCGGGCCCGCCCCATCCTCGGTACTGATCCTTATGACGGGATTTGCTGCCGCGGCAGCCGGAGTCATGCTGACCCTTTGGTGGGTCGCCGGGGCCCTGTGTGTGCTCACCGGTTACCTGTTGCACCGCATCGGCTTCCATACCGCAGGATCCCGGGCCCTGTCCCTGGCTCCAGGCCCACTGCGCCGCATATCGGCGGCAACACTCGGACTGTCGCTTGCGGCGGGCATCCCGGCCCAGGCTGCCACCGCATCCGGGCTCCAGGCTCCGCCGGCAGCGGCCGCCCTTCCGGTTGCCGCCCTTCCGGTGATACCTCCGGCCAATGCAGGCATTGCCGCCGGCCCGGGAGAATCCGGCGCTTCAGCCGACACAGCAGAGGAGGAGAGCATCTCCCCGCTGTGGCGTCCACTCCCTCCCCAGCCTGCCGGAAGCAACCTCGTCACCGGGACTCCCCTGCGGAATACGAACGAGATGGTTGTCACGGCCGGCGATACGCTCTGGTCCCTGGCCGGGCAGCAGCTGGGTCCGCTGGCCACCGACGCCGAAATAGCAGCTCTTTGGCCCCGCTGGTATGAGCTCAACCGGCAAACCATCGGCCCCGATCCGGGATTGATCCATCCGGGCCAGGTGTTGTCGGTGCCGCCGCCCTGAACCGCTCCAGCTGCCCAACGCCATCCGGCACACATTGGTCTTCCCCCTCCCCCGCAAAGGACCAAACCATGACCAGCGTGATTTATCTCCCCGCCCCCGGAGCGCCAGTCGGACCGCTGCTGACGGATCCCGCTGAGGACGGCGACACACCGATAGCCGTCTACCGGGCGCCGCTGCAGGTTCCGGCCCCGGTACCGGCGTCCCCGCGGGAATCCGCCGCGCCGGCATCAGCGGCCGCACCGCCCCCGGAGGGATCCGGGACGGGAGCTGTCCCTGCCCCCAACTGGAGTTCCGACCCCGCCGACGATGCCCGGGTCAAGGCAATCTGCCAGTCCGTTGCCCTGGCCGCGCTGGAGGTGCTTGGCGGGGTCCGCCCGCTCCAGCAGATGTCCCGCTGGCTGGATCCGGAGAACTATGAGCGGATGCAGCTGCGGACCAACCTGGTGCGCGGGCTGCGGCAAAACCCCGAAAGCCGCTTGCGGACGGCGCCGGATCCGCAGCGGCTGCACCGCGGGGTCCGCATCCGGACCTGCCGCATCTGCCCCGTTGCCGAGGGAATCTACGAGGCTGCGGTGGTGGCGTTGGAGAACGACAGAGCCCGCGCCGTCGCGCTGAGGGTTCAGCTGCGGCGCGGGCTCTGGAAAGTCACCGCGTTGGAGATCGGCTAGGGACCGCTCAGGCCCCGGCGCTTACTTGCGGCGCTTGTTGCCCTTCCTGGCTCCGGACTTGCTGCCCGGCTGGGCCGCCTTGCGTGCTGCCGGAGCAGACTGCTTGGCACCGGCACCGTCGCGTGCCGTGGTCCGTTCCACCCTGGTCTCCACGCCGCCCTGTGAGTTGGGAGCGGTGAACTGCAGGCTGGCGGGCTGCTGCGGGGCATCCAGTCCCGCCGCCTTGATCACCGGGGAGCCGACGACGCCGCGGGCGTCCTTGACGCCGGAGAGCGGCCCCGATGCAGGTGTGGACGGTTCGCTGACCTGCACGTCGGCGTTGAACAGGTAGCCGATGCTTTCCTCGCGGATGGCTTCCATCATGGTCTGGAACATCACGAAGCCCTCGCGCTGGTATTCCACCAGCGGGTCGCGCTGGGCCATGGCGCGCAAGCCGATACCTTCCTTGAGGTAGTCCATCTCATAAAGGTGTTCCTGCCACTTGCGGCCGATCACCGACAGCACCACCCGGCGCTCCAGCTCACGCATGGTCGCCGATCCCAGGGCTTCCTCGCGGGCCTGGTAGGCCAGCTTTGCGTCCGAGAGGATCTCGTTGTGGAGGAACTCGCGGGTGATCCGGGACTTCCCGCCCGCCTCGTCCACCACTTCATCGATGGTCAGGCCAACGGGGTAAAGCGTCTTGAGGTTGGTCCACAGCTGCTCGAGGTCCCAGTCATCGCCGTGGCCCTCGGCCGTGGCTTCGTTGACCACGGCGGTGACGACATCCTCCAGGAAGAAGCCGATCTTTTCCTGCAGGTCGCCGCCTTCAAGAATCCGGCGGCGGTCGCCGTAAATGGCCTCGCGCTGGCGGTTCAGGACGTCATCGTACTTGAGGACGTTCTTGCGCTGTTCGGCGTTGCGCCCTTCAACCTGCCCCTGTGCGTTCTGGATGGCCTTGGAGACCAGCTTCGACTCCAGTGCGACGTCGTCCGGCATGGAAGAGCTGTTCATGATCCGCTCAGCGGCACCGGAGTTGAACAGGCGCATCAGATCATCGGTCAGCGACAGATAGAAGCGTGATTCGCCCGGGTCGCCCTGGCGGCCGGAGCGGCCGCGCAGCTGGTTGTCGATGCGGCGGGATTCGTGGCGCTCGGTGCCCAGGACGTACAGGCCACCCAGTTCAACCACTTCCTGCTGCTCCGCAGCCACCGCGTGCCGGGCCTTCTCCAAGGCGTCGGGCCACGCCGCTTCGTAGTCCTCGGGGTTTTCGTTCGGGTCCAGGCCACGGCGTTCCAGCTCGGCAATCGCGTTGAACTCGGCATTGCCGCCCAGCATGATGTCAGTACCGCGGCCGGCCATGTTGGTAGCCACGGTGACGGCACCCTTGCGGCCTGCCTGGGCCACGATGGCCGCTTCACGCGCGTGGTTCTTGGCGTTGAGGACCTCGTGCCGGATTCCTGCCTTGGCCAGCTGCTTGGACAGGTATTCGCTCTTTTCGACGCTGGTGGTGCCCACCAGGACCGGCTGTCCGGAAGCGTGCCGCTCGGCGATGTCCTTGACGACGGCGTCGAACTTCGCCACTTCGTTCTTGTAGATCAGGTCCGGCTGGTCGATGCGGGCCATCGGCTTGTTGGTGGGGATGGGCACCACGCCGAGCTTGTACGTGCTCATGAACTCGGCTGCCTCGGTCTCGGCGGT
The DNA here is from genome assembly GCF_059090025.1 of Arthrobacter sp. Y3224198. NCBI lineage: Bacteria > Bacillati > Actinomycetota > Actinomycetes > Micrococcales > Micrococcaceae > Arthrobacter > Arthrobacter sp. Y3224198. The sequence continues at coordinate 52,613 of NZ_JBNHFG010000008.1, read as the reverse complement.
GCCCGTCATGCCCGCGAGCTTCTCGTAAAGGCGGAAGTAGTTCTGCAGTGTCACCGTGGCGAGAGTCTGGTTCTCGGCCTTGATGGTCACGCCTTCCTTGGCCTCGATGGCCTGGTGCATGCCCTCGTTGTAGCGGCGGCCGGCCAGGATGCGGCCGGTGTGCTCATCAACGATCATGACCTCGCCGTTGAGGACCACGTAGTCCTTGTCCCGCTTGAACAGTTCCTTGGCCTTGATGGCGTTGTTCAGGAACCCGATCAGCGGCGTATTGGCCGCTTCGTAGAGGTTCGAAATGCCGAGGTAGTCCTCTACCTTTTCAATGCCCGGTTCCAGGATGCCGACCGTGCGCTTCTTCTCGTCGACCTCATAGTCGGTATCCAGCGTCAGCCGCTGCACCACCTTGGAGAACTCGGTGTACCAGCGGTTCACGTCCCCGCTGGCCGCACCGGAAATAATCAGCGGCGTGCGGGCCTCGTCGATGAGGATGGAGTCCACTTCGTCAACGATGGCGAAGTGGTGGCCGCGCTGGACCAGTTCCGACGCGCTCCACGCCATGTTGTCACGCAGGTAGTCAAACCCGAACTCGTTGTTGGTGCCGTAGGTGATGTCGGCAGCGTACTGCTCGCGCCGGGTCGCGGGGTCCTGGTTGGACAGGATGCAGCCGCTGGTCATACCCAGGAAGCGGAAAACACGCCCCATCAGGTCCGACTGGTACTCGGCCAGGTAGTCGTTGACCGTCACGATGTGCACGCCGCGCCCGGTAAGTGCGTTCAGGTAGGCCGGGGCGGTGGCCACGAGGGTCTTGCCTTCACCTGTCTTCATTTCGGCAATATTGCCCAGGTGCAGCGCGGCACCACCCATAAGCTGGACGTCGAAGTGCCGCATGCCGAGGGTGCGGCCGGCGGCCTCACGCACTGCGGCGAAGGCCTCGGGCAGCAGGTCGTCGAGGGACTCGCCGTTGTTGTAGCGCTCCTTCAGACGGTCGGTTTCACCCCTGAGTTCGGCATCGCTCATGCCCTTGAACTCGTCCTCGAGCACGTTGATCGCGTCGGCGTAGTTACGCAGGGTCTTCAGCGTCTTCTTGTCGCCGGTACGAAGAACTCGTTCGAGTAGTGATGCCACTGATTTGCTCCCAATCTAGTGTTGCCGAAATCTGGCGTCCCCAGTCTACGTGAGAGACGTATGGTGCGGGCCCGTGGTTCCCCAATGACCGTTATTCCCTGCATACTGCCAGCTTCAGGGCCGGTGCCAGGTCCCCCACGGGACGCACCGAAATCTCCTCCAGCCCCAGCCACTGTGCCATGAGCGTCAGCTCGGCAGCCAGTTGACGCGCCGTGTGCGGCGGCGCCCCGGGTTCTGCGTAGGCGCCCTGGACAAGCAGCCTGCCGCCGGTGCGGTCCGCCTTGAGGTCCACCCGGGCCACCAGGTCCTCCCCCAAAAGGAACGGCAGTACGTAATATCCGAACCGGCGTGCGTGCGCCGGGGTGTAAATCTCGATCCGGTAGTGGAAACCGAACAGCTCCTCCAGGCGGCGGCGCTCGAAGACCAGCGAATCGAACGGACTGAGCAGCGCCTGTCCGGATGCCTTCCGGGGAATCGACGCTTCGGTGTGCAGGTAGGCCGGCTGTTTCCATCCGGCGACTTCAACCTGCTCCAGGACTCCCTTGGCTGCCAGTACGGACGCGGCCTCGGCGGTTTCCCGCTGCGGAAGCCTGAAATAGTCGGCGAGGCCGCGGACCGTGGCGATGCCGTGTGCCCTTCCCGCAGTCTCGGTGAGACGCAGCACTGCCTGTTCGGGATCCGCCGGCTCCAGGGCTGCGGCACCGGCCGGGTGAACCTTGGCTGTGGGTGCGTACAGGCGTTCAAACTGTGGTGTCCGGCCGGCCGAGGTGATCAGCCCGGCGGCGAACAGGTCTTCCAGCACCCGTTTGACGGCATTCCAGTTCCAGCCCCAGTTAGCGGTGTCCCGTACCGTGCTGTGGCCCAGCAGCTCCGCCGTCCGGCGTGAGGTCAGCGGCCGCGGCGTGGAATCCAGCAGCTCGAGGATGCGGCCGCGGAGGTCCTCGGCAAGGGCCGGCGACAGTGAATGTGCCGTCATCCAGGTCCGGCGCTGGACGGCGCGGAGGTCCGGGAAAAGGTCGGGCCGGACGTAGCTGGCCTCATGCGCCCAGTACTCGACCATCCGGCGCGGACGGCGGACGGCCAGCCGGTCCAGCACTGCCGGATCATACGGTCCGAGCCGGGAGAAGAGCGGAAGGTAGTGGCTGCGGGCCAGGACATTGACCGAATCGATCTGCAGCAGCGCCAACCGGTCAAAGGTACGGCCCACCTGCCTTGTGCCAACAAGGCCGGCGGGCCGTACCCGGGCCAGACCCTGCGCCGACAGCGCCGCGCGGCGGGCCTGTCGGAGCGAGAGCGTGGTTGTCATCCCCTCATCCTAGGGGAACCTGCGAACGGTCAGGCGGTGGCCCGCTCGTCGACGTCGGTTTCGGTGACCCGGTATCCCCTGGTCTCTTCGCGGGGGTCCTCGGTGCCATCTGCGCACTTGGAATCGAGGGTGATCACGCCGTAGGTCCAGCCCCGGCGGCGGTAGACCACCGAGGGGGCTCCGGTGGCGGAATCCACGAACAGGTAGAAGTCGTGACCGACCAGCTCCATATTGTCCACGGCGTCGTCAAGGCTCATGGGGGCACCCGGGAAAACCTTGCGCCGGATCAGTACGGGGCATTCGCCGTTAGCTTCTTCCGCCGCGGCGTCATCGCCGGCCGGCTCTTCGGTGTCGTCCCCCGTTGCCCCGCCCATCTGGGTGTAAAGGGGTTCGGAGGTGCTTACCGGACCAAGATCAGCGGTCGCGACCCGGACGGGCACCGGGGCGTGGCGCCCGTGGTGCACCTTGCGCCGGTCGCTTGCCCGGCGGAGGCGTTCCAGGAGCTTTCCGTAGGCAAGGTCGAAGGCCGCGAACTTGTCTCCCGAGGTCGCTTCGGCGCGGACCACCGGGCCGCGTCCGGTCACGGTGATTTCCACGGTCAGGGCGCTGTCTGCGTCCCGGACGTTTCCCTGCTTGGTGACTCTGGCCTCTACCCGCTGGACTTTGTCCCCCAGCGCTTCCACTTTGCCGATCTTTTCTTCGGCGTATTCGCGGAACCGGTCAGATACTGCAACGTTGCGTCCGCTGATCATGAATTCCATGGTGCCCTCCAATAGATTCGGTGACACAACAACGGCCGCTGCCAGTTTCCTTCGCGGCCGTTGCCGCAGGATAACTCCGCTTCTTGAAGCTATCCATACCAACACGTTAGAACACTGCCGACCTTTATTCACGTCCCCTTATTCCGTTTCCGTCCCCTTGCGGAAGCGCCCCCGTCACGACAGCGGATGTGGGGGAAGTGTTACGTGCCGGGGCCGGTGTTGCGGCGATGACCGCTGCGCACCAGACATGTGCACCGGCGGCCCGGAGGGCCCGGACGGTTTCCCCGACAGTGGCCCCGGTGGTCAGCACATCATCCACCACCACGCAGTTGAGGCCTTCGAGTCCGGGGCGCCGGGCGGTCATGGTGTCGCGGACATTGCGCCTCCGGCCGCCGCTGCCAAGCCCTTTCTGCGTCCGGCGCGGTCCCTTGCAACCGCCCCGGAGAGCCGGCAAGGCCGCCCGGTACCGGACCAACGGCAGAACGGAGCATTCCGGCGGCAGCAGACCCTTGCGCTTCACGGCCCGCATCAGCAATGCCAGGGGCAGGTAGCCCCGCCGGCGCCGGGAATGCGCCGACCCCGGCACCGGAACCAGAACAAGCCGTTCGGAGCCGGAGGCCAGGGACGCCTGTGCGGCGGCCGCGCGCAGCACGCCGGCCAGGACCGGTACCAGAAAACCGGTGAGGTCGGTATGTCCCCGGTTCTTGAAGGCAAGCAGAATCCGGGCAAGGCCGCCGCCGTAGGCACCTGCCGCCAGGACCGGCAGCGGGTCGTCATGCTCTGCCCGCGGCAGCCCCGGTGGCTGCTCCGCGGCAGGCAGCGCGGCGGCGCCGTCCTGCGCCTGGAAGGGGTGCAAGGTCCGCCGGCGTACCCCCGCGGCACATGCCGGGCACAGCGAACGGTCAACAGATCCGCAGACAACGCACGCCACCGGCGCTGCCACGGCGGCCAGGTCCCACAGCGCGGCAGCTGCTGCCTGCCCGGCCGGCGAGAAAAGCAGCCGGTCGAGCCATTCGGGAGGGATGAACATGGTGCCATGCTCGCCCCTCCCCGACCCTGCCGCCGCGCCAGGCCGGCGGAGCCGGACGGTGCCGGACAGTTCATGACCTGTGGAGGCGCGGTGACCGCGCAACGCTCATCAGCCCGGGAAGGCGGGGTCCCGCACCCCTTCGGTCCTCAGCGGCCAGCTGCTGCCTACCCTGTTGAAGATGCCGGCCTCGGTTTGGATAAAGACATCCTCGACGCCGTTGCCGGCGCTGAGTCCCAGAATCCCTTCCTCGGGAGCGAGACGTTCCGCGGCCCGTCCCAGGCGCAGGATCACGGGCGTGGCCTCCTCTGCCCCCGCATGGACGGCCACCACCGTGTCTTCGGATGCCCACTTCACGCGGTTGACGGCGCCTGCTTCCTCGGGAACCCCGAGGGTGGCCGGTGCGGTCAGCGTGACGGGAACGCCTTCGGGTGAACGTACGATTCCGGCGATCAGGATGATGCTCCGGCCGGCTTGGCTGGCGGCAACCAGGACCCGGGTTCCGTCACGGGAAACCCTCAGTTCCGTGACGGTCAGGCCTTCCAGCCAGGCTGCGGCAGGCACTGCCGCGGTTTCCCGGGTTCCGCCCGGGGGTATGGCCAGCACCTGGGAGCCGGCACCCGACGGCTGAGCGGTCCAGATCCACTGTTTCCGGTCAATGCTGGGGGCAGTAAACCTGCCGCCTTCCGCCACAACACGGACGTCCTGCCCCGCTCCGGTGGCCAGCAGGGTGTCTTCCTGGCTGTCGAGGAACGCAATGGTGGCGCCGCCCACGGACATGGCCGGGTTCCTCGGACCGTACTCGGCGACCGCGGGCACGCCCTCAATCGCCTTGGGACCGTCGTCGTAATACGCCAGCTCACCTTGATAGACCACAATCTGGGTCGGACCGGCGGACGGGTCCGCCGTTGCGTTTTTGACGTCTCCGGTGCCCTTGCCCAGGTCAACGGGACGCTGGCCTTCAGTCATGGCGACCGAGGTGATGTTGTTGAGGCTGCGCAGGTTCTGTTCAAGCTGTTTGAGCATTTGCTGCCGGTTAAGGTCCGGGGAGTCACGCAGCGAATCGGCGGCGAAATCAACCGTCGCCTCGCCGGAGGCCACTGGCACGGCGTCGCGGGCCATGACCGTACCCGCGGGGAAAGCGCTCACGACGGCGCCGCGAAGGTAGGGTGCCGGGCCCACGAGCATGGCGTTGACGATATTGGCTGCGATTCCAGCCCGCTGGATGAACCAACGGGTGTCCGGCACCCAGAACTCGTAGTCGCTCGAGTAGAAGTAGAGGTTGTGCGCCGTAAACACGGCCGGGAAGCTGGCCAGGGTCAGCATGATGCCGTCGGGAACGTCACTGATCCGCCACTCGCCCTGCACTTTTTCCATCCGTACCGGGATGGTCTCGGTGCTGCCCGGCGGAACCTCGTTGCGGATACCCTGTCCGTCCACCTTGCTCTGGATCTCCAACTGGATCTGGAAGAGGTTCGGATCCGCGGTGGCCACCACCCGCGACGAGCTGTAGACGATGGCCTGCTCTGCCGGCGACCAGGTGTCCACCATCAGCGGGGAGAGGAACTGGCGGGCGACGTTGTAGTCGTCCGCAGCTCCCGTTCCTGCGTCCATGAAGCCGCGGATGATCTCCTGGGCGGTGGAACCTGCCGTAGGCGCTTCCGGTGAGAACACGGCCTCTTCACGCTGCTCGCCACCCTGTTTGGCGGATGCGGTCCCGACGGGACCGACGGTGGGAATGGAAGAACACCCGGCCAGGACCAGGACGGCGCCAAGCCACAGCGCCAGGAGGCGGACAGCCTTCCCGCTGCGGGGCGCGCGGGCCGCGGCCGGGGCCTTCCGAGTCGAATCAGAAAACATCGGGCTCCTCCTGCGCAACGGTTCCCGCGGCACTCAGCGCACGTGGAGCAACGACGGCGTCCCGCGGGGAAAGCGGTACGGGTGAGGCCTCGAAACTTTCGCCGTGGCGTCGGGGAAGTGTGAGGCGGAAACAGGATCCGTTGCCGGGCTCTCCCCAGGCTTCCAGCCAGCCGCCGTGCAGCCGGGTGTCTTCGGCTGCGATGGACAGGCCCAGGCCGCTGCCGCCGGTGGTGCGGGCACGGGCGGGATCTGCCCGCCAGAAACGGTCGAAAACGTGTCCGGCGTCTTCTTCAGTCATGCCGATGCCGTGGTCGCGCACGGCAATGCCCACGGCATCGGCGTTCGCGGCGACCGCGATCTCGATCGGTTCTCCCTCGCCGTGCTCCAGGGCATTCACCAGGAGATTGCGCAGGATGCGTTCCAGCCGGCGTGGATCGGCGTCAACAACGCAACTGGACTCCTTGGACACCACCACCACTTCCGAACCGGAGTTGTTGGCCAGGGGTTCGGTGGCATCCATGACATCACGCACGATGTGGAAGACGTCGGTCGGTTCAAGGTCGGGCGCTGCGGCACCGGCGTCGAACCGGGAGATCTCCAGCAGGTCGGCGAGGAGCGCCTGGAAACGTTCCACCTGGTGGTACAGCAGTTCCGTGGAACGCCGGTACATCGGGTCGAAGCTCTCGCGGGCCTCGTAGAGCACTTCCGCCGCCATCCGCACCGTGGTCAGGGGCGTGCGCAGTTCGTGGGACACATCCGAGACGAACACCTGCTGCATGCGGGAGAGGGTGGCAAGCTGGGTGATCTGGTCCTGGAGGGTTCCGGCCATGTGGTTGAAGGAAGCGGCCAGCCGCGCCACTTCATCCTCGCCCTTGACCTCCATGCGTTCCTGCAGCTCGCCTGCCGCCAGCTTTTCGGACACGGCCGCGGCGTCGCTGACAGCACCCAGCCCGGCCTTGGCAACGATCCAGGCAATGGTGCCGCTGATGCCAAGCAGCAGGAACCCCGCGATCCAGAGGATCCGGTGGATATCGTCGAGGGTCTCCTGCATGGAGGACAGGTCGTAAATCAGGTACAGCGCATACTCGGCGTTGTCCGGCGGCAGGGCCACCTTGGTTCCGAAAGCGATCCCCGGCTCACCGTGGGACAGCTCCAAGGGCGACCAGTAGACGTAATCGGCCTCCGCGTCCCCGCCAGTGCTGCCGGCAACCGCCTCGCTCAGGGCCACCGGAATGCCGCCGGCAGTAATGTTGCCGCTGTTGATCGATGTGGTGACGTAGAGCGGGTCCGTGGTGGGCAGCGGCGTCAGCAGATAGGTGCGCTTCGCGTCGGCACCCTCGCCCACCAGTACCGGAAGGGTGTCCATGACCAGCCGTTCGGTACTCTCCCGGTCATTGGCCGTGGTGTCCCGGAAGTTGTCCTTCACGCTGGAAAGTCCCTTGACCGCTTCGGTCCGGAACTGCGTCAGCCGCTCCTCGTACAGCGATCCGGCAATCTGGTGCGAAAGGAAGGCGCCGATTCCCGCGCCCGCCAGCGCCACCAGCAGCAGCGTGGAGACAATCGTCTTGAATTGCAGCGAGCGGCGCCACTGGCGGGCAACGCGGTGGAAGGTGGCCCGGCGCACGGACTCGCGGACGTGCCGCAAGACCGGAAGCACCTTGGCGAGGATCCGGGAGTTCCCGGCCGGGCCGGCCAGGAACTCCGGCAACTTAACTCTGGCCTGCTTTGTATCCGACACCACGCACCGTCAAGACAATCTCGGGTGCTTCGGGGTCGCGTTCGATCTTCGAGCGGAGCCTCTGCACATGCACATTCACCAGCCGCGTATCGGCGGCGTGGCGGTATCCCCAGACCTGTTCCAGCAGCATCTCCCGGGTGAACACCTGCCAGGGCTTCCGGGCCAGTGCAACGAGCAGGTCGAACTCGAGCGGGGTCAGCGAAACCGTGTCGCCGCCGCGGGTCACCGCGTGCCCTGCCACGTCAATGGAGACTTCGCCGATGCGCAGCGTTTCCGGGGATTTCTGATCACCGGGACGCAGCCGCGCCCGGACCCGGGCCACGAGTTCGGCGGGCTTGAACGGCTTGGGCACGTAGTCATCGGCGCCGGATTCGAGCCCGCGCACGACGTCGGCCGTGTCGGATTTGGCGGTGAGCATCACGATGGGCGTGTCGGCTTCGCTGCGGATCTGCCGGCAGACTTCGATTCCGTCGATGCCGGGCAGCATGAGGTCCAGCAGCACGAGGTCGGGCTTGCTGTTACGGAAGATTTCCAGGGCGGAGGAGCCGTCTGCACAGAACACCGGTTCGAACCCGTCGTTGCGCAGGACGATGCCGATCATTTCGGCCAGTGCTTCGTCGTCGTCTACGACCAGTATTCGTGACTTCATAGCTCCCTGTTTCACTGCTTGCGTCCGTATGCGCGCAGTTGCGCGCCGGAGCCAGCAGTCCTGGCGGCCTGCCGCTCCCCCGAGGCGTGCGTTGCCGCCCAAGTTAATCCCTATCATCCTAGAGGACACAAATCCGGCCACGGCTCGCGTCCCGTGCCGATTCGGTGCCGGATAACTATAGTCGAGGTAATTATCACGATTTTCTCCGGGGGAACGAGTCATATGAGCGAGCAGGAACACAATCGGCCGGGCACTCCGGGGCCACCTTCCCCCGCCCCGTACCCGCCCGACGCCACCGCCTACGGTCAGGGTCCTGCGCAGGGCAACCAGTGGGCACAACAGCAGGGCAACCCCAACCCCTACGGGCAGGGTCCCGCACAGGGCAACCAGTGGGGACAGCAGCAGGGCAACCCCTGGGCCCAGCAGAATCCCTGGGCCCAGCCGAACCCGTGGGGCGGGGCTTATCCGTCTCCCGGTTCCGTGCCCCAGCCCCCTGCCGGTTACCTGCCTCCGCCCAAGCCCGGAATCGTCCCCCTGCGTCCGCTCGGTCTTGGCGAGATCCTGGACGGCGCCTTCCGTGCCTGCCGGCGCAGTGCGGGTGCGACATTCGGCAGCGCCCTGCTGATCCAGGCTGTCATCACGGTGGTGGGGATTGTCCTTGGTTTCATTTTCTCCGACTCCTTCATCGAACCCACGCCTTACATGTCCGATGCCGAGGCACTGCGCTCTGCCTTGGGAATTTTTTCCCTCTTCGGCTGGCTGACGTTGGGAACGATGGCCGGGAGCCTTCTGATCCAGGGCGTCATGGTGGTCGCCACGGCACGCGCCGTGCTCAACCTCAAAACCGGATTCGGCCAGGTGTGGCGCATCCTGCGCCCGAGGCTGCTGCCCCTGGCCGGGCTTGTACTGCTGATGATTGCCGCACCCGCGGTCGCCTTCACCGTGCTGGTTTTCCTCTTCGCCGCGATGGTCAGCCTGCTGGACACGGCCGGCATCGTGATTACCGTCATCGGCTCCCTGGCTGCGGTGGCAGCCAGCGTGTGGGTTTCGGTGAAGGTGGCCCTCGCTCCGGCTGTCATTGTCCTGGAGGGAACCGGAGTGTTCCGCTCCCTGGCGCGTGCCTGGCAGGTGACCCGGACGAATTGGTGGCGGGTTTTCGGAATCCTGCTGCTGACCGGGCTGATTGTCTCGGTGTTGCTGCAGGTGCTGAGTGTTCCCCTGACCCTTGTCTCCGGTTTGGCGTTCGGCGCCTCAGGAGACCCTGCCCTGGCTGTCGTCGGCGTAGTGGCGGCATCGGCCGGATCGCTGCTGATTGCCGGCCTTGCCTACGCTTTCCAATCGGCCGTAACCTCCCTCGTCTATGTGGACCTGCGGATGAGGCGTGAAGGTTTCGATGTGGCGCTCATGAGGGAACAGGAGAATCCCAGCATCAAGGACCCGGATTTCCTGCCCGGCAGGACCGCTCCGGTGCCGCCGGGGGGCTCCTACCCCGGTTCCGGGGCCGTGTAGCCATGGAGGGTGCACACCGGTTCTTCCCGCCCGGGAGACCCGCAGCCTCACTTCCCGGGGAGGTCCCGGTGGATCCCGATGCGGACCAGGCAAGGGAATGGCTGACCAGCGAGTTGTCCGGGAACGTCTACGCCGAGGCCCGCCCGGGGCTGCTCGAGCGGATCTGGAAGGCCGTCACCGAGTGGCTGGAGGAGTTGTCCGACGGTTTCCAGGGCCTGGACGCCGGACCCGGAACGCTGGTGCTGGGGCTGGCCGCCGCAGCGGTTGTCGCGGTCCTTGTCCTGGTGGTGCGACCGCGGTTCAACCGGGCGGCCAAACAAAACGCTGACGTCTTCGTGAACGACGTGGTCGAAGCGGCACAGGACCACCGCGACCGCGCTGCACATGCCGCTGCGGCGCAACGCTGGGACGAGGCCTTGGCGGAACACTTCCGTGCCATGGTCCGTTCCGCGGAGGAACGGGTGATCTGCGAAGCCCGCCCGGCGCGCACGGCGGCGGAAGCCGGAACGGCCCTCGCTGCGGCCTTCCCCGGATCCCACAGCGAGATCATGTGGCTGGGCCGCCGCTTCGACGAGGTCCGGTACGGCACGCTGCATGCTTCCGCCGAGGACTGCCGGCGCGCCGCCGCCCTGGACGCGGCTTTGGAAGATGCCCGCCCGGTTCCGCAGGGCTCCGCAGAGCCAGTAATGGCGGCTCCGCAGTGAGCGCCGCTGCCCCCGCGAAACCCCTTCCCGCCGGCCAGCGGGTCCGTGCCGGGTTCCGCCGTTCGCGCGTTTTGCTCGCAGTTCTCCTGGTGCTGGTCACCGTGGCAGTATTCTCGGTGCTCGCCCGGCCCCGGCAGGACAACGAGCCCCTGTCTCCAACGAACCCCGCCCCCGAGGGGGCCATGGCCGTGGCCGAGGTGTTGGCGGACCGGGGCGTGGATATCGTGCGCCCGCCTGACCTTGCCGGGGCGCAGTCCTCACTGGCGGAGCATCCGGGTGCCACCCTGCTGTTCCTGGACCCGCAGGAGTTCCTCAACAGCGACCAGCGCCAGGCCCTTTCGGACGACGCCGGGCGGGTTGTCCTGGTGGCACCCTCCTTCGGACAGCTGGCCGACTTTGCCTCCGACATCCATCCCGCGGGCATTGTGCCCGACGCCGGCGGGCGGCAGGCCGTCGAAGCCCGCTGTTCCAACGACGATGCGCGTGCCGCCGGCACCATCCGGGCCGGGGGCCAGAGCTACCGCGGCCCGGTGACCTGCTTCCCTTCGGAAGGCGCGGGAGCAGGAGACGCCGCCGGCTCCTACGCGGCCACCCGGGACGGAAACACCGTGGTGCTGGGCAGCCCCGAGCTGGTTGCCAACGCCACCGTCACGGATGAGGGCAATGCCGCCCTGGCGCTGCGCACCCTGGGACAGGACGACACGCTGGTGTGGTACGAGGCCGGGCCGCAGGATATCGCCGCCTCCGACGAGCCCGCGGACCCGCTGGCCTATCTGCCCCCGTGGGTGTACCCGCTGGGAGCCTGGCTCGTGCTGGTTGCCGGGCTGGCTGCCTTCTGGCGGGGCCGCAGGCTGGGCCCGCTCGCCGCGGAACCGATGCCCGTAGTGGTTCCCGCCGCCGAGACGGTCGAGGGCAGGGCCCGCCTCTACCGGGACGGCAACGCCGTGGCCCACGCGGCGGAAAACCTTCGTGCCGCGGCCATGACCCGTATGGCTGCATACCTGCGGCTGGGCCCGGGAGCCGGCGCCGACGCCGTAACGCACGCCGTCGCCTCCGCCACCGGCCGCAGTTACTCCGAGATCAATAACCTGCTTAACCTTTCCACGCCCCGGACCAGCGCCGAACTGGTGCGCTGGGCCTGGGACCTGCAAGACCTAGAGGAAGAGGCCACTTCACCATGAGCCAGCAGTACGAGCCCTACCCGGCGGCCCCCGCACCAACCGGTGCGGCCAACACCGTTACCGCCCCTCCCCTGCCGCCGGCACACGACCCGGTCCGCGCTGCGCTTGCCCAGGTACGGCGGGAAGTGGCCAAGGCCGTGGTGGGACAGGATGCCGCCGTGACCGGACTGATCATCGCCCTCCTGGCACGGGGACACGTCCTGCTCGAAGGCGTGCCCGGGGTGGCGAAAACGCTGCTGGTCCGCGCCCTGTCCGAGGCCCTGAGCCTGGATACCAAGCGGGTGCAGTTCACCCCGGACCTGATGCCCGGCGACGTCACCGGTTCGCTGATCTATGACAGCCGTTCCTCTGAGTTCTCCTTCAGGGAAGGTCCTGTTTTTACCAACATCCTGCTCGCCGACGAGATCAACCGCACCCCGCCCAAGACGCAGGCCTCCCTGTTGGAAGCCATGGAGGAACGCCAGGTGACAGTGGACGGCACCACCCGTGCCCTGCCCGAACCGTTCATTGTGGCCGCCACCCAGAATCCCGTCGAGTATGAGGGGACCTACCCGCTTCCCGAAGCCCAGCTGGACAGGTTCCTGCTGAAAATGACGCTGGACCTGCCCGGCCGGGAGGATGAGATTGAAGTGATCCGCCGGCACAGCGGCGGCTTTGATCCCCGCAACCTGTCCGCTGCCGGTGTCCGGCCCGTAGCCTCGGCGAGGGACCTGGAACTGGCCCGCGAAGCGGTGGCCAGGGTCGCCATCGCTCCGGAAGTCCTGGCCTACATTGTGGACGTGGTGCGCGCAACGCGTGTGGCGCCGTCGTTCCAGCTGGGCGTTTCACCGCGCGGGGCAACCGCCCTGCTCAACACCGCCCGGGCATGGGCCTGGCTCTCGGAGCGGACGTTTGTCACGCCGGACGATGTGAAGGCCCTGACCCTTCCCGCCCTGCGGCACCGGGTGGCGCTGCGCCCCGAGGCGCAGATGGACGGCGTCAGCGTGGACCAGGTGCTGGGCAGCATCCTCGCCACCGTTCCGGTACCGCGGTAACCGGGAACCCGGATGGCTGTTTCCGGACGGTTGGTCCTGCTCGCCTTGCTGGGCGCAGGCGCCGTGTTCCTTTACCCCGGTGCTGTTTCCATGCTCCTGTGGCTGGGCCTGCTCGCAGCCGGGTCGGCCCTGGACCTGGTCCTGGCTGCCCCGGTGAGGGGGCTGCGGGTAGACCGGAGGCTTCCCGAGAGTGTGCGGCTGGGTGAACAGACTGCCGGCACCCTGGTGGTGCACAACCCCGGGAACCGGCCGTTGCGGGCTGTGATCCGCGATGTCTGGCAGCCCTCCGCCGGCGCCCGCGACCCCGAACAGAAACTGGCGGTTCCCCCCGGTGAGTCCCGTCGGATGGACGTGCATCTGGAGCCGGAGCGGCGGAGCGTGCTGGCCGGCGGAAAGGTAGGGGTGCGAAGCTTCGGCCCGCTCGGCCTGGCCGCCCGGCAACGTACCCTGAACGTGCCCGGCGAAATCCGGGTGCTGCCGCCCTTCCGGTCCAAGCGGCACCTCGCCTCGAAGCTGAGGCGGCTGCGCGAACTGGACGGCAACGCCTCCGTCCAGCTGCGCGGAGGCGGCACCGAGTTCGATTCCCTGCGCGAATACGTCCGCGGCGACGACGTACGCTCCATCGACTGGCGGGCCACCGCCCGCCGGCAGGAGACGGTGGTGCGGACCTGGCGGCCGGAACGGGACCGCCGGGTGATCATAGCCCTGGACACGTCCCGGACCTCGGCCGCCCGGATCGAGGACGAACCGAGGCTGGATACCGGTATTGAGGCGGCCCTCCTGCTCGGAGTGCTGGCCGGCAGCAGCGGGGACCGGGTGGACTTCCTGGCCTTCGACCGCCGCATCCGTGCCCGCGTGGATTCGGGCGGCAAGGGAAACCTGCTGGGCCGGCTGGCCACGGCCAGCGCCCCGCTGGTGCCGGAACTCATCGAAGCTGACTTCTCCCTGCTTCCGACTGCGGTCCGGCAGATCTCCGCCCACCGATCCCTCGTGGTGCTGATTACCGCCCTCGACTCCGGCGCACTGGAAGAAGGGCTGCTGCCGGTGCTGCCCCGGCTGCTGGAGAAGCACGTGGTGGTGGTTGCCTCAGTCCGGGATCCCGAACTGGACGGGCTCCGCCAAGCCGGCGGGACGACGTCGTCTGTATTCCGTGCCGCCGCCGCCGAACGTGCCCTGCTCGACCGGGCCGCCGTGAGTGACCAGCTGCGCTCCATGGGCGCCGAAGTGGTGGATGCCCCGCCGCACGACCTGCCGCCCCGGCTCGCCGATATGTACATCCGGCTCAAGGCCGCAGGGCAGCTGTAGCCATGGGCTCCGTGTACCGCGCCGTCCTGGGGCACGACTTCGCACGGCTGCAGCCGGAGCTCCAGGACTATTTCGGTCTGGACGACGGCGCAAAGCGTTTCGGCGAGGGCACGGGGGTCTTCAGCCGGGCCGGCTGTCCGCGGCCCTGGCTTCGGCCCCTGCTGCCGATGGTCCCGGTCGCCAACGCCTTCTTCCCCGACTACGGGCAGGACGTGCCGTTCAGCATCCGCAACTATCCGCACACAGACCCTTGGGGCAGGCCTGCCCTCACCGCCGTCCGGACCTTCCGGTTCCCCGGACGTCCGCGGGTCTTCGAAGACTCCACCGTGCTGACCGCACCCGGAACGCTCACGGATTACCTCGGCCGGCGGCGGAACCTCGCCACGGACCTGCTGCTGCGGGTCTCGGAGGACGGGCACCTGCACATGGATTCACCGGGCAGCCGCCTGTTCCTCGGCCGGCTGCGCCTGCCCCTGCCGCGCTTTGCGGGTGCGGATGCGCAGGTGGAACAGTGGTGGGACGCCGCCGGGCAGCAGTTCCGGATCCGTGCCCGGGTTATCCAGAAGCAGGTGGGCACCGTGTTTGAATACGACGGCGCGTTCACCTATGCGTACCGGGAGTTCGACGGCGCCCTCCCAGCCGGAGCAGAACCGGAACGCTGGGAACGCCGCACCTGACGGGTCAGCCCTCGGCCACCACCTGGTCCAGGGCCGAGGCGGTCTGCGTCAGCCGGGCCAGCACCTTCCGCGCCGCCTCCGGTGACAGGTCGGCCAGGTCCAGCCCGGGCGTCAGGCGGAGTGCCGGCAGGTCCTTCACCGCGAGGCCGAGCTTGCGCCAGGGGCGAAGGACCTTCTCCACCAGCTCGGTTACTTGGGGCAGCCCGGCGTCGCCCGGCGGAACCGGCAGCAGGCCCAGCCAGACCCGTTCCCCGTTTTCCACGGCCTCGGCGATGCCTTCCCAGTCACGGGCCTGCAGCCCGGCGGCGGACACGGCAATCCCCTGCGCCCCGGCCCCTCTGGCGAGTTCGAACGGCGACGGGGTGCCCGGCCGCAGCACAGCCCCGGCACGCGGCAGCGACAGGACAGTGCCGGCGCCGGCGGCACCCACCGCTTCGCAGAGCTCATGCCAGGCGGCGGAGACCTCTGCGGACGGAACGGACCGCAGCGTACGGTAGCCGCTGGCGGTGGGGATGCCCCCGGACAGGACGGCGGCTATCTCGGGTTCGTCCACCTGGACGGTGATCCGGGCACCCGGTGCGGAGGCTGCGGCGCGGGCAATGTAGTCCCCCACCCCGGCGGTCAGTGACTGCAGCAATTCGCGCCGGGCACCGGCGTCGGACAACGCACGTTCGCCGTTGTGCAGGTACAGGTTCGCGGCCAGTGAGAACGGACCCCGCAGGGAAATCTTCAACGCGCGGCCCACGGTTTCCTCCGCGCCGACCACGTCAGCCAGGGCGTTCAGGTCCTGGTTCAGCAGGGACACCGCACGCCGGTGGTCCTTTCCCGGACGTTCCACCAGCCGCCAGCCGTGCGGCTGGAGATCGACAAACAGGTCAACCAGCAGGGCGGCGGTGCGTCCCACCGCGTCCGCACCCGGGCCGCGCTGCGGCAATTCCACCAGGAACGGCAGGTGCGGGTCGCCAAGCTCGCCCCGGATGATGCGGCTGGCTTCCACCGGATCGTCGCCGGGCCAGCTGCCGCCGGCGGTGGCTGTAACGGTGCTGCCCGGCGTTTCCGGCCGGTCCGGCCTGGCGGCTTCCCCCTGCGGTTCCGGCCCGCCGGCGGACTCAGGCGTCTGCATCGGTTCCGGCGGCGTTGTTTTCGGTAGCGGCGTTGTTGCCGGCAGTGTTGTTGCCGGCCGCGTTGTTTTCGGCTGCCTGCGGGGAATCCGCCGCAGGACGTTCCGCCCCGCCATTGCGGGTCTGGGAAATGGCCTGATGGTGGCGGATGACCTCGCTGATGATGAAGTTGAGGAACTTCTCCGCGAAGGCCGGATCCAAGTGGGCATCCGCAGCAAGCCGGCGCAGGCGCGCTATCTGGGCCACCTCGCGGCCCGGGTCGGCCGGGGGCAGGTTGTGCTCCGCCTTCAGGTGGCCCACCCGCTGGGTGGCCTTGAACCGTTCGGCGAGCAGATACACCAGAGTGGCGTCAATGTTGTCGATGCTGCTGCGCATGGCAAGCAGCTCGTCCATGACGTCCTGGGCAACTTTCCCGGAGAGGGAACTCGCCCGCGGATCGAACTCCATGTCCGGTGATTCCGGTGATTCGCTTCTGCTCTGGCTCATTGGTCCAGTTTAGGCGGCAGCGGTGCCCGTCCCGCGCACGTTACGGACTCCCGCGCAGGTCGGCGCGCACGGCCTACGAAACTGCTGCCGGGTCCCATTCGAGCGAACGGGCGGAGTCGATGGTTGCCTGGCCGAGCACGCGGGTGCCCTGGTACAGCACCATGGACTGGCCGGGGGCCACCCCGCGCATGGGCTCGGCGAGCCGGACCACAAGCTCCGTGTGCACGGTTCCGGTGGCCTCGTCAGCGGTGTCTTCCATCCAGCCGGTGGCGGCAACGGGGTCGCCGTGCGCGCGGACCTGGACCATGCAGTCGAACGGCGTGCGGGCGTCGATCTCGGGGATCGGCCGCCCGGCCCAGGAAATCTTGATGCCGCGCATCTGGTCGATGTTCAGGAGCTTCTCCGGACCCACAACAACCTTGTTCTCCTTGGGCCGGATCTCCAGGACGAAACGCGGCTTGCCGTCGGCTGCAGGGGTGCCGAGTTTCAGGCCGCGGCGCTGTCCCACGGTGTAGGCATTGGCGCCGGGGTGGGTGCCGAGCTTGGCGCCCGTTTCATCCACGATGTCGCCCTCGGACATGTTGATCCGCTCTTCGAGCCAGCCGCGGGTGTCGCCGTCGGGGATGAAGCAGATGTCGTGGCTGTCCGGCTTGTTGGCGACGGACAGGCCGCGGCGCTCGGCCTCGGCCCGGACCTCGGCCTTGGACGGCGTTTCCGCCAGCGGGAACATGCAGTGCCGCAGCTGTTCTTCGGTGAGCACCCCCAGCACGTAGGACTGGTCCTTGGCCCAGTCGGCGGCGCGGTGCAGCTCCGGGTTTCCGTCCGCCGTAGTGATTACCTTGGCATAGTGTCCCGTGCACACTGCATCAAAGCCCAGCGCCAGGGCCTTCTCCAGCAGGGCAGCGAACTTGATCCGCTCGTTGCAGCGCATGCAGGGGTTCGGGGTGCGGCCGGCGGCGTATTCCGCCACGAAGTCGTCCACCACGTCTTCCTTGAACCGCTCGGAGAAGTCCCACACGTAGTACGGGATGCCCAGGATGTCGCAGGCACGCCATGCGTCGCGGGAGTCCTCGATGGTGCAGCAGCCGCGGCTGCCGGTGCGCAGGGTGCCGGGCATGCGGGACAGTGCCAGGTGGACGCCGACGACGTCGTGCCCGGCCTCCACTGCCCGTGCCGCTGCCACGGCGGAGTCCACTCCGCCGCTCATTGCTGCCAAAACCTTCATGAAGTAAAACCTGTTCCTGCTGTCTGGATGCTGCTTACGTGTCCGGCCATCCCGGCCTTCTTGGCCCGCTCATATGCTTCGGGCAATACCTGCAATAACGTGTCAACGTCTTCGGCGGTGGTTGTATGCCCGAGGCTGAACCGCTGCGCCCCGCGGGCCTGCGTTTCGCTCAGTCCCATGGCCAGCAAAACGTGTGAAGGGCGCGGCACACCGGCCGTGCAGGCCGAACCGGTGGAGGACTCCACACCGGCCAGGTCCAGGAGGAAGAGCAGTGAATCCCCCTCGCACCCGGGGAAGGTGAAGTGTGCGTTGCCCGGCAGCCGCCGTCCGCCGTCGGCGTCGCGGGGACCGCTCAGCACGGCGTCGGGAATGGCCCGTTGGACGCCGGTGATGAGGTAGTCCCGAAGCGTGCGCAGCCGTTCCGACTCGTCCGGCAGGTGCTCGACGGCGTCCTGCGCCGCCGCCGCAAACGCGGCAATCCCCGCGGTGTCCAGGGTGCCCGAGCGGATATCGCGCTCCTGGCCTCCCCCGTGAAGCACCGGCGTGAGCTTGACCGAGCGGCCCACCACCAGGGCACCGACACCCACCGGGCCGCCGATCTTGTGGGCGCTCAGGGCCATGGTGTCCAGCCCGGCAGCGCGGAAGTCCACGGGCACGGCACCGAAGGCCTGGACAGCGTCCGAATGCACCGGCACGCCGTATTCATGGGCCAGGGCCGCGAGCGCACGGACATCCTGCACGGTGCCGACCTCGTTGTTGGCCCACATCACGGTCAGCAGGGCCGTGCTGGCCGCGTGCTCTTCCAGCTCGCGGCGGACCGCGTCATGGGACACCACGCCCTCGGCGTCGACGGGGATCCACACCGGCACCGCGCCCTCGTGCTTCTCCAGCCATTCCACAGTGTCGAGAACGGCATGGTGTTCAATGCCGGAGACCAGGATCCGGGTACGGGCGGGGTCGGCGTCGCGGCGGGCCCAGAACAGGCCCTTGACGGCCAGGTTGTCCGCTTCGGTGCCGCCGGAGGTGAAGATAATTTCCGACGAATGGCACCCGGCGGCTGCAGCCAGGACCTCCCGTGATTCCTCCACCACCATCCGGGCACGGCGGCCGGAGCCGTGCAGCGAGGACGGGTTGCCGCTGCGGCTGAGTTCTGAAGTGAGTGCGGCGAGGGCCGAAGCCGAGATCGGCGTGGTCGCCGCGTGATCTAGATACACGGGCACCAACCAATTCTAGCCGCCATCCCGGGCGGGGCCCATTTCCTGAAACTGGGACTTTCCTGATGGTTGCCGCGGCGGCGGTTCCGGTCCGGCTTTCACTGACCGGATAGGGTCCTGTTATGCACGTTGCTGATACACCGGACCCGCTGGCTGCTGCCGGGCGGAACTGCGGACGGGCCGCGGTTATCGCAGGGCTGGCCGCGTTCCTGCGAACCCGGCAACCCGGGGAACGGCTGCTGGTGGCCGTGGACGGCGTCGACGGGGCCGGCAAAACCACATTCGCCGATGAACTGGCTTCCGCCCTCAGCGCCGGCGGCCCGCGCCGGATCCTTCGGGTAGGACTTGACGACTTCCACAATGTGCGCGAGGCCAGGTACCGGCTCGGCCGCAGCTCCCCCGAGGGATTCTGGCGCGATTCCTACAACCTGCGCCAGTTCACGGAGTACGTGCTGGCTCCCCTGTCATCCGGGATGCCCGTCTTCCGGGACCGTGGCCATGACCTGGAGACGGATGCCGTGCTGGATCCGGTCCCGGTTCCGGCAGCCGCGGACGCCGTCGTCGTTGTGGACGGAATGTTCCTTCACCGGGAGGAGCTGCGCGCCTTCTGGGATTTCTCGCTGTTCCTGGATGTGCCCTTCGAGGTGACGGCGGCCCGCATGGCATTGCGGGAAGGTTCCGGCGCCGTGCCTCCGAACGCCGTGCATCCGAACCGCGACCGGTACGTGGGCGGGCAGCAGCGTTACTTCGCGGCCGCCGATCCGGCTGCCCGTGCCGACCTGGTGTTGGATAACAGCCGGGAGGGGACACTTCGGGTCATTGCCGCCCGGGACGTGAGCTACCGGTTCGGGCCGTAATAGTCGCTAGAATTGCTCCACCATGCCGCCCGGCACCGCCTGACCCGTCCAACCGCCCCGAGAGGAACCGCCGTGAGCCCGTCACCCCGGACGCTCTATGAGGTCCTGGGTCTGGAGGCCGATGCTTCGGACGCGGACATCAGGTCCGCCTACCGGAAGGCGGCACGTGAGACCCATCCCGACCACGGCGGCGACGGCGAGCGCTTCCACCAGGTGTCCGAGGCCTACCGGACACTCTCCGACCCCGCCCGGAAGGCGGCGTACGACCGGCAGTTGGGCAACCGGACCGGTACCGGGGCCGCCGGGTCAGCGAGCAGCTCCGGCACCCGGGGAAATCCTGCCCGCCCGGCGGGAACGGCCGGAACGGGACCCGGCACCGGCAGGGCAGCCGGCGACCTCTCCCTTCCACCCGTTTTCGTACCGGACTTCTCCCCGCAGAACCCACCGCTGATCCCCCTTGCCCTTGCCGGCCAGCAGGTCAACGGCGCTCCCCGGCGGCCGGGCATCCTGTCCCGCTTCGGATCAGGCGCCGGCCGGTTCGACGCGGAAACCCGGACCATCCGTCTGCTGGAACGGGAACTGCTGGACGAGTATCCGGCCGGCCGGCTGGTCAACGGCCTGCACATCCCGGACGCAGGTCCGCGCGGCGGGAACCTGGACATCGGCCATGTGCTGCTGGGCGGTTACCGGATGGCGGTCCTTGGCTCGCTGCCGGCCTCGCCCGGGAACTACCGGTGGGACGGACGGCACCTGCTGCACCGCGGCCGGGAGGTGTCCACCCTCCGCCTTGCCGACGCCGTCCGCACCCTGCAGCTGCGCTTCCCCGGATGCAACGTGGCCGGCTGGCTTGTCCTGCACAGCCCCAACGGGAACCCCTTTGAACCGATCATCGATTACCCGCCCGCACTGGACAGGTCCGCCCCGGCCACCCTGCATATAGCGAACCCCGGCGGACTGGTCCGTGAGCTCCGTCGCTTCTTTGCCGAAGGCCCCGCTCCCACTACCGTCCAGCTGCCCGTGCTCGGCCCGCTGATTGACGCGTCGGCGCGTTGACGGTTGTCCCCGGGTACCGGCGCCGGGCTTAGGATGGAGCTGTGTTCCGCATCCTCTTTCATTCCCCCGAAATCCCGGGCAACACGGGAAACGCCATCCGCCTCGCCGCCATCACCGGCGCCGAACTCCACCTTGTTGAGCCGCTGGGCTTCAGCCTCGAGGATTCCAAGCTGCGCCGGGCGGGCCTGGACTATCACGACCTCGCTGTCCTCCATGTGCACAAGAGCCTCGAGGATGCCTGGAAAGCCCTGCAGCCCGAACGCGTATACGCGTTCACCTCGGACGGCGATACGTCCTACACGGATATCGAGTATCGTGCCGGAGACGTCCTGATGTTCGGCCGCGAGTCGGTGGGACTGTCCGACGAAGTGAAGAAAGACCCGCACGTCACCGCCCGGGTGCGGCTGCCCATGCTGCCGTCACTGCGCTCCCTGAACCTTGCCAATTCCGCCTCCATTGCCGTTTACGAAGCCTGGCGCCAGCACGGCTTCGCCGGTGCCCAGCTCTAGCTAAGGACACACCCCATGCCTGAACACCACATCGGCACTGTTTTCGACGACGGCGCCGCGGACTTTGAGCGCCTCGCACCGCCGCTGTGGAATCCCATGGGCAATGCACTGGTGGCGGCCGCGGACATCAGCCTGGGCGACCGGGTCCTGGACGCCTGCTGCGGCAGCGGAGCCACCACTATCCCTGCCGCACAGTTCGCCGGCCCCGACGGAGTGGTCGACGGCGTGGACCTCAGCGGTGAGCTGCTGGCCTTGAACCAGGCGAAGGCGGAGACCCTGTCCCTCAACGGAGTCCGGCTGGCCAAGGGGGACGTGGCCACATGGCAGTCCGACGTTCCCTACGACGCCGCGCTCTGCGCCTACGCCGTGTTCCTGCTGCCGGACATGGATGCCGCTGCCGCGCACATGGTCTCCCTCCTGCGCAGCGGCGGGCGGTTTGCCCTGAGTGTCTGGCAGGAGGGCGCCGGATCGCCGTTCAACGAACTCTTGTGGAAGGCCTGCCTGCAGGAACGGCCTGAACTGGCGGATACCCCGCAGCCCAAGGCGGACAACCTGCAGCGCGTGAACACGCCGGAGAAACTCACGGCGTGGCTCCAGTCCCTCGGCCTGACGGACATCACGGTGACTCCGACACCGGGACGGGTCCAGCTGAACGGTTCGCTGGCCTGGTCACTGGTCCTCGGCAGCGCGTTCCGCTCCCAGCTGCCCACGGACCCCGCGGCCGTGGAACGGGTCCGCACGGCTTTCCTGGCCGAACTCGGCGACGATTTCGAACTGAACACCGACACCCTGATCGCCACGGCCGTGCGCAGCTAGCGCCCTTTGGGCGGCGCCCGGCCTAGAACCCGGCGATCGTGTCCGGGGTATTGACGCCGACCACGTGGAAAACCTCCGCGCTGGTGCCCTCGGGCAGGCCGTGGCGGCGGGCGTTGTCCTGCAGGAACCGGCGCACCGAGGCATCCATGCCCTCAATGTCCGGGTGCTGGCTGGCGTGCACGCGGATGGCTGCCAGCTTGGTATCCACGGTTGCCGTGACGTCCACGGCCCGGTTCTCGCGTTCCCGCGGCGCACCGTAGAACCACAGCCACGGGACCTTGTACGCTTCCAGTCCCTGCCCTGCCAGTACGGGATAGGCAAAGGGGTTTTCCGCTGCCGGATACACCGCCCGGGTGACAATCTCGCCGCAGGCAAGATGGTCCGGGTGGCTGGCCTGGATCCGCTCCCAGTTGCGTTCCGGGTGCATGGAGAGCACGACGTCGGGGCGCACCCGGCGGATCTGGGCAACCGCTTTGGCGATCACCGCGTGGTTGGCCTCCAGGTAACCGTCCCGCTCGCCCAGGAACACCACCTCGCGGGCACCCACCCGGCGGGCCGCGGCGCGCTGTTCCTCGTTGCGCAGCTCGCTTACCCCGGTGCGGTCGGCCGGGTCGAAGCCTCCGGCGTCTCCGGAGGTCATGATGCAGTAGGTGATCTCGGCGCCGTCGGACGCCCACCGGGCCAGGGTGCCCGCGGCACCGAAGTCGATGTCATCCGGGTGCGCGGCAAAGGCCAGCACCCGGCGGGGCACCGGAGCCGGGTCCATACTCATGCCCTGCGCTTCCGGATCTCTGCGGCGGCCTGCGGGAGGACGGAAAACAGGTCTCCCACAACGCCGAAGTCGGCGATCTCGAACACCGGGGCGTCGGCATCCTTGTTGACGGCGACAATCACCTGGGCCGTCTGCATGCCGGCCTTCTGCTGGATGGCACCGGAGATGCCGGCGGAAATGTACAGCTGCGGGGAAACCGTCTTGCCGGTCTGCCCCACCTGCGCCGAGTGCTCGATCCAGCCGGCGTCCGTGGCGGCACGGGAGGCACCCACTGCGCCGCCGAGCAGGTCCGCCAGTTCCTCCACCGGGCCGAAGTCACCGTCCATGCCGCGGCCGCCGGCCACGATCACCCGTGCTTCTGCAAGCTCCGGGCGTCCGCTGACCCGCTTGCCGGTGCGGCCGGTAATCCGTGCGGCAGGTCCCGTTTCGGGGACCGGGAGCTCGATGGCCTGCAGTGCCCCGCCGTCGGAAGCCGGCTCCGCAGGCTCCACGCTGTTGGCCTTGACCGTGATGATGGGGGTTCCGGTCCGGACCCGGCAGGTAGACGTGTATGAACCGGCCAGCACCGACTTGGTCACGGCGAGGTCCGGGGCAACGGCCACGGCGTCGGTAATCACGCCCGAACCGAGCCGGATACCGGCCCGCGCCGCGATTTCCCGGTCCTCGAAGGAGTTGCCCAGGAAGATGGCCGCAGGTTGTTCGGCCTGTGCGGCCTCGGCCAGGAAAGCTGCCTTGGCGGCGACCAGGACACCGTCCAGGTCTCCGGCCGGTTCGTAGGCCTTGCGCACGCCGTCGGCGGCCAGCGCCTCCCGCACGCCGGGATCCAGCGCACGGGCGGCCACCACCACAGGTTCACCGACAGTGCGGGCCAGGGTCAGCAGCTCGCGGGCAGCACGCGGCAGTGGCAGGGCGGGGACATCTAGGAAAACGAGGACGGACGCCATGGGATGCGCTCCTTCGGGATGTGTGCGGCGGCACGCGGAACGCGCCGGTCCAACGAAGTGGTGGGTCTAAATCAGTTTCTGCGCGGCGAGGTAATCCACCAGCTGCACGCCGGCCGTTCCGTCGTCGGTGATGATGGTTCCCTGTGAGCGCGGCGGGCGGGGCGCCGATGCGGCGACGGCGGTCCAGGCCCCGTCCCGGCCAACCTGGGCAGGCTCGACGCCGATGTCGGCCAGGGTGAGCACGGTGACTGTTTTCTTCTTCGCGGCCATGATGCCCTTGAAATTCGGGTAGCGCGGGTCATTGGCCTGGTCCGTCACCGAGACCAGGGCGGGCAGCGGCGCCTCAACGGTCTCCGTAAAGGAGTCCCCGTCGCGCCGGGCCTTCACAAGGGGGCCGCCTGCCGCATCCACAACCTCGAGGTCGGCGGCAAAGGTCACCTGCGCGCACTGCAGCCGCTCGGCCAGCTGGGCCGGAACCAGGGAGGTCTCCCCGTCCGTGGAGGACATGCCGGTGATGACCAGGTCCACCGGTCCGTCAGCGGCCGCGACGGCCCGCACTGCAGCAGCCAGGGCGAGGGAGGTCCCGGCGGCGTCGGAGCCGGCCAGGGCATCGTCGGTAACGTGGACGCCTGCGTAGGCGCCGATCTGCAGGGCCTTCTTCACGGCGTTCACGGCCGCGGCCGGGCCCATCGACAGGGCGGTCACCCGGTTGCCGGCGCTTTCGCCGCCGCGCGCCTCGGACAGTTGCAGGGCGGCTTCGAGCGCGTATTCGTCCAGTTCGGAAAGGATGCTCTCGGAGCGGTCCAAGGTATGGTCCGGGCCGGTAAGGTGCCGGTCGAACTGTGTGTCCGGGACATGCTTCACCAAGACGACTATGTTCAGCGGACGGTTGGCTGACTCCTGCATTCCGGCCTTTCCGGTAGGAAAATCGGTTCCCGGCGGCTTGGAAATCCTCCCGCCGACGCGCGCCGCCGGTGGGACGGCGCGTTTAAAGCTAATCACACCCGGGGGGTTCAATGCCGCCCGGACAGCGGCGGGGGCCGCCCCCGGACAGTTCCGGAAGCGGCCCCCTCCTGCCGCAGTGCGTGCCCCGTGCGGGTTACTGCTGGGAAGAATCCCCCAGGGTCGTCTCCGTGCTGTCGGCCTTCCCGTCGCGGGTGTAGTCAATGGTGACCTTACCGCCCGCGGGCTGCATGCGGATGGCCGCGGTCAGCGACTGGGCATCCGTGACCGGGATGCCGTTGACCGAGGTGATCACGTCACCCTCCTTCAGCCCCGCCTTGGCGCCCGGCGAACCGGAAACCACCTCGGCGACGTCTGCGCCCACCGTGAAAGTGGAGTTGGAGTTCGACGCCGTGGCGGGCTTGACGGACACGCCCAGGTACCCGTGGGTGGCGGCACCGTTGTCGATGATCTCCTGGGCAACCCGTTCGGCGTAGCTGATCGGAATGGCGAAGCCCACGCCGATGCTGCCGCTTTCCTCCCCTGCCGTGCCGGACGCTGCGGAGGCAATGGCCACGTTCACCCCGATGACTTCGCCGTTGGTGTTCACCAGCGCGCCGCCGGAGTTGCCGTGGTTGATCGCGGCATCGGTCTGCAGCACATTCAGGAAGATGGAGCTCTCCCCTGAACTCTGGCTCTGGGACGAACCATCCGGCGGAGCGAAACGGAACCCGTTGCCGTCATCTTCGGGCACTTCAGAGGAGTCGGAATCCGACTCGGGAGCTGCGGAGGACTGGACGCTGATGGTCCGGTTGAGTGTGGAGACAATCCCGTCGGTGACGGTGCCTGCCAGACCGAGCGGGGCACCGATGGCAATCACGGTATCGCCCACATTGAGCTTTTCGGAGTCGCCCAGGGCCGCAGGCGTCAGGTCCCGGGCGTCCACCTTGATGACCGCCAGGTCGGACACCGGATCCGTGCCCACCACGGTTGCGGAGAGGACCCGACCGTCGGAGGTCTGCACTTCCACGTCCGGATCGGCTGCCGTGCCGCCCAGGGTCACCACATGGGTGTTGGTGAGGATATGCCCGTCGTTGTCCAGGATGATCCCGGAACCGGTGCCGGTGCTGCCCGAAGCAGCAACTTCAATAGTCACCACGCTCGGGGACGCCTTAACCGCGGCCGCGGTGACGGCATTGACGCTGTCCTTGTTGTTCACCACCACGGTGTTGGACTGGCCGGCCTGGCCCGCACCGGCCGCGCCGTCGTCCAGCAGCTGGTTGGCTCCGACGGCGACGCCGCCGCCGAGAAGCCCGGCCAGTACCATTCCGGCCACGAGGGTTCCCGCGCCGAACTTCTTCGCACGGCCCTGGTGGGCCGGCGGCGGGCCGGCAGGGGCCTGGAAGGTGGAGGCAGAGGACCCGTAGAAGGCTGACCCGCCGGGCGCAGCCGGCTGTCCGGCGGAGGCCGTATCGGTGTTGTCATAAGATGTGCTGCCATTGGACCCGGCCGGTCGGGTTGACGGTTCGGCGGGCGGCTGGCCCGGCAGGTCCGTCCGGTGTCCCTGCGCGGCCCCTGAGTACGACGGCGGTGCCGGCGGCCGGGGAGGCAGGTGGCGCTCAGGGCCGTCGGTTTCCCCGTGTTGCTCAGTCATGTGGGTGTCCTTTCAAAGTTCGGTTTACCCATGGTGTAGCCACAACCTTTATGTATCCACTATGACAGTGCTTTCTGGGACATACGGGGACGGATGCTGGGCGTCGGCTGTGAACATCCCGAATACGGCGCCGGCCCAGGAACGGGAAAACGGCAGGTCAGAGGGGGGTACGGCAGCACAGGCGGGTGTTGCCGCGGCAGTCAGTCCGTGGTGGACGCGGTATGGGGCTGCCCCTAGAATCGGTACCAAGGCCCGCAGGCCGCACATGGGCCGGCGGCGCCTGCAACCGAGCGGGAAATAACCAAAGGATACTTTATGCGGTCACGGAACAGGTTGGGGGCCGTGCTTGGCCTGAGTGGATTATCGATCCTGGCCCCCGCCGCCGCGTATGCCGGGCCCGACGCACCGGTCCCGGCCGGCGCGGCCCCCGCCGCGGTTG
Source organism: Arthrobacter sp. Y3224198 (assembly GCF_059090025.1). Classification (NCBI taxonomy): domain Bacteria; kingdom Bacillati; phylum Actinomycetota; class Actinomycetes; order Micrococcales; family Micrococcaceae; genus Arthrobacter; species Arthrobacter sp. Y3224198. The sequence goes on along the minus strand of NZ_JBNHFG010000008.1, from coordinate 25,708 downwards.
TACAGGCCGGTCCGCACACTGCAGCCGGTCCACACAGCGCCGCCGGGCCGCTAACCGCAGCGCCTGCCACCGTCCGCTCCGTCCTTCCCTCCGAATCCCCCGTCCGCATCCCGCCCGGCCAGGTTGTGGTGGACCCGGACAATGTCCTGGGCGGGGACGCCTCCGAGGTGCAGCAGGCCATCACCGACGTGCAGCGGAACACCGGTTACACCCTCTACGTGGTGTACGTCGATTCCTTCACTGATCCCTCCGATCCCACCGCCTGGTCCCGGGAGGTCGTCGAAGCCAAAGGCATGGGCAGCAAGGAGGCGCTGCTGAGCATTGCCACGGAAGAGCGCAAGATCGAGGTGGCGACCGGCGACCAAAGCGTGCTGAACCAGGCACGCCGCAATGCCATCCTTGCCGCTGCCACCAATCCGCTGCTCGGATCGCAGGACATTTCCTCCGCCCAGTGGTCCGCCGCCGCACTCAATGCCGCCGATTCCCTCGAAGACATTGCGCGGGGCGGGGACGGCGAGGTCTCCTCCTCCGGATCCGGCGGCGGCATAAGCGCGGCTCCCCTGGTGGTGGGCGGCGTGGTGGTGGCCGGCGGCGTCGGAACGGCCCTGCTGCTGCGCAACCGCCGCCGCAAGGCTGTGGCGGCCTCCCCGGCGCAGCAGCAGGGTCCGGCCGCTCCGACGGATCCGCTGGACACCCTGAGCGTGCCGGATCTGCGCAAACGGGCCGGCAGCCTGCTCGTGGCGGCCGACGACGCCATCAAGTCCAGTGAGCAGGAACTGGCCTTTGCCATGGCTGCGTACGGCGAGGATGCCGTCACCACCTTCTCCGAGGACCTGGCGGCTGCCCGGAACCACATGGGTGAATCCTTCAAGCTGCAGCAGCAGCTGGATGACCACATTCCGGATACCGAGCAGCAGCAGCGCGCCTGGCTGAAGGAAATCATCCGCCGGTGCGAAGCGGTGAACGATTCCCTGCAGGCGCACAAGGAGGAATTCGATGCCCTCCGGGAACTTGAAAAGAACGCGCCTGCCGCGCTGGCTGCGGCCCAGGCAGCGGCCGACCAGGCCGCGTCCCGCCTGAGCACCTCCGCCGCGGCCCTCGATTCGCTGCGGAGCCGGTACGCCGCGTCGGCGGTAAACCAGGTCAGTGACAATATCGACCAGGCCAATGAACGGCTTGCCTTTGTCGCCAATGCCGCCGCAACCGCCAATGAAAAGCTCGGTGAGGGTGATACGTCTTCGGCAGTGGTCTCGGTGCGGGCCGCGGAAGAGGCTGTCCACCAGGCCAATGTCCTGCTGGATGCCATCGACAAACGCGGCAAGGAACTGGACGGGGCGCGGGAGGAACTGCAGCGGGCGGTGGCCGATGCGAACCAGGACCTGGTCCAGGCGGAGGCCTTCGCGACCGGCGGGACCCAGCCAGGACTGGCCGGGCCGGCGGCGGGTGTACGGAACGCCCTGGAAGCCGTGCGCCAGGCAACCGCTGCCGGACCGATTGATCCGGTGGACCTCCTGCGGCGACTGGAAACCGCCAACGGCCAGCTCGACACCGCCCTCGAAGGCATCCGCGACCGCCAGGAGCAGGAGCGGCGTGCCCGTGACTCCCTGCAGCACGCCATCATGGCGGCGCAGGCTCAGATCTCCGGTACCTCGGACTACATCCGGGCCCGCCGCGGCGGCGTCGGCAGCGAAGCACGTACCCGGCTGGCCGAAGCTGAGCGCAACCTGCAGCAGGCCGTGGCGCTGCAGGCCGGTGACCCGGTGAGTGCCCTTGCCTACGCCCAGCAGGCCAACGCGCTCGCTGCCCAGGCAGCCGACATGGCCCAGCAGGACGTCGACGGGTTCGGCGGCTTCGGCGGGGGCGGGTTCGGCGGCGGGGGCTACGGCGGACGCGGCGGCAACGGACTGGGCGGTGCCATCCTTGGCGGCATCCTGATTGATTCCATCCTGCGCGGCGGTTCGCATGGCGGCGGCTGGGGCGGCGGCGGGTTCGGCGGCTTCGGCGGCGGCGGATTCGGCGGCGGCGGGTTCGGCGGCGGAGGAGGCTTCGGTTCCTCCGGAGGGAACTTCTGACACCGGGCCCCAAAGGGCGGACAAGTACACAAAGATGTACCCGTAACGGTTTCATGGCGAACGCGGGCAATTTTCCGAACAGAGCAGATTGAAAGGCAGACACCGTGGTTAAGCAGTCGATTTTCGGACGTATCACCCAGCTGGCGAAGGCCAACATCAACGCAATCCTCGACCAGGCCGAGGACCCGCAGAAGATGCTGGACCAGATGGTGCGGGACTACAGCAACAACATCGCCGAGGCGGAGAGCGCCGTGGCGCAGACCATCGGCAACCTGCGCATGCTCCAGGACGATTACAACGAAGACATCCAGAACGCACAGAACTGGGGCAACAAGGCCCTTGCCGCCTCTCGCAAGGCCGACGAATTCCGCGCAGCAGGCAACACCGTGGATGCCGAAAAGTTTGACAACCTGGCCAAGGTCGCCATCCAGCGCCAGATCGCCTCGGAGAACGAGGCCAAGGGAGCCCAGCCCACCATCGCCTCGCAGGAGGAGATTGTCGAACGGCTCAAGACCGGCCTGAACCAGATGAAGGGCAAGCTGGACCAGCTCACCAGCAAGCGGGACGAGCTCATTGCCCGGGCCCGGAACGCTGCCGCGCAGACCCAGATGCACGATGCGATGAAGAGCATCGACGTGATGGACTCCACCTCCGAGGTGGGCCGCTTTGAAGAGAAGATCCGCCGGGAGGAAGCCAAGGTCCGCGGCGCCAACGAACTGGCTGCCTCCAGCCTGGATGCCCAGTTTGAAAGCCTTGAGGATCTGGGCGAGCAGACCGAGGTGGAGGCACGCCTGGCCGCGCTGAAGTCCGCTGCCGGGACCAAGCAGTCCGCGATCGAGGAGTAGCCTCTCCGCAGCGTGGGAAGGGGACGGACACCGCTAGCGGTGGCCGTCCCCTTCCTGTCGGTTGCGCAGTGCCCGGCGGCGCAACAGCCTCGGCAGGAGCAGCCACAGCAACGCCACCACCAGTGCCACTGCCGATGCGCCCAGCGCCCCGGCGGCGGTCGAGAGCACAATGTCGAAGATCAGCCCGACGGTCCCCACCAGGATCAATCCCACCAGCACGAGCGTGAACCGAAGCAACACATCCGCGTTGTTGACCAGATCGGGTTTGATGCGGCGCTGGAAAAAGGTCCGGTGCATCACCACGGTGGACATCAGCAGTGCCGTCACCAGGACCGACAGCACCACCAGGCACAGGTAGATTGCGGTCTGGACCGGGTTGAGTTCGGCAAACCGCTGCTGGAAAGGCAGCGTCAGCAGGAATCCGGTAAGGATCTGTATTCCGGTTTGAAGTACCCGCAGTTCCTGCAGCAGGTCCGTCCAGTTGCGGTCCAGCTTCTGCAACAGGGTCTCGCCGCGGTCCGGATCGCGCTCCACGGGACTGTTTGGCATACCGGAAGTGTAGTTCCCCGCAGTGTGTGCAAAGCCACAGGAAAAGCGAAAGTCCCCCAAGGTTCCGTTGCGGATCCTTGGGGGACTTTCCTATGTGGTTGCGGGGGCAAGATTTGAACTTGCGACCTCTGGGTTATGAGCCCAGCGAGCTACCGAACTGCTCCACCCCGCGGCGTGATAAACAACTTTACCCGCCGCGGGGCCCGGGCGCAAACCGGCCCGGTGCATCCCGGCCTAGTCGCCGTTGCCGCCGTCCGCGGGCGGGGCGGAGGCGCCGTCGGTCGGGGCGTCGGTCGAGCCGTCGCCGCTTCCGCCCTCCATCCGCTCCTGGGCCGCGGTGGCCCGGGCAATGGCGTCCTTGAGCCGGTTCTGCGTCTCGCCGTAGGCTGCAAAGTCGCCGCGGCCCAGGGCTGCCTGTCCGTCCTGGATGGCCTTGCCTGCATCGGAGAGCGCGGTAGCCAGTTCGGACTGCGCCGTAATGTCGGTTCCCGGCGTCTCCGGTGTGGCACCGACGTTGCCGGCGTCGCCCGTTTGAGCGCCGGAGTCTCCCCCGAAGATCTGGTTCAGGGCCTCGTCAAGCGTGGGTGCAAAGCCGACCTTTTCACCGAAGTTCACCAGCACCCGCTGCAGCGTCGGGTAGGACGATGCACCGGAGGACTGGACGTAGACCGGCTGGACATACAGGATGCCGTCACCGACCGGCAGGGTCAGCAGGTTGCCGTTGATAACCTCCGAGGCGCCTTGGCGCAGCAGGTTCAAGGCGTTGGAGACGGTCGGATCGGAGTTGAACGTGTTCTGCGCCTGGCCCGGACCCGGGACAGCCGTATCCGTCGGCAGCGCCAGCAGCCTGAGCTTGCCGTAGCTCTCGCTCTTGACGCCCGCCTCGCCGGTGCCGGCATCGGCGTCGGCCGAAAGGAAACCGTAGAGGACGTTGCGGGCCTCGCCGGTTTCCGTCACGAACGGAATGAACGGCGTGGTCAGCGAGAAGGTGGCCTCGTCCTGTCCCGGCATCTGCAGGGACAGGTAGTACGGCGGCTGCTTGACGCTCGAGTTGCCGCCGGTGGGATCGGAGGGCACGCTCCACGCGTCGTCGTTTTTGTAGAACGAGTCGGGGTCTGTGACGTGGTACTTGCCCAGCAGCTCCCGCTGGACCTTGAACTGGTCCTCCGGGTAGCGGACGTGGGCGAGCAGGTCCGCGGACATCTCGCTGTACGGCTTCAGCGTGGACGGGAACACACTCTGCCAGGACTGCAGCAGCGGATCCTGGTCATCCCACGCGTAGAGGGTCACCGAACCGTCGTAGGCGTCAACGGTGGCCTTCACCGCGTTGCGGATGTAGTTCACCTGCTCCTGCGGCAGGGCAGCGGCACCGGGGGTCAGGGAGTCGGTGGTTGCGTCCTGCAGCTCCTGCTGCGTGGAGTACGGGAAGTACTTGCTGGTGGTGTAGCCGTCCACGATCCACTTCACGCGGCCGTCGATGATGGCCGGGTAGGCATTGCCGTCCACGGTCAGGTACGGGGCAACCTTCTCCACACGCTCGCGGGGATCGCGGTCGTACAGGATCTGGGATTCCTCGTTGATGGCGTCGGACAGCAGCAGCTCGGTGGACTGGAACTTGATCGCGTACACCAGCTGGTTGAAGAGGTTGCCCACGCTGGGGCCGCCGTCGCCGCTGAAGGTGGTCTGCGATTCCTCCTCCGAGTTGCCGGTCTGCGGCCGGTCGATTTCCACCGGAGCGCTGCCTTCGGGGGCTCCCACCACGGAGTACTGCGGAGAGTTTTCGCCGAAGTAGATGCGCGGCTCGTAGGACCCGTCTTCGGTCAGCACGCCCGTGGAGGGGATACCGGATTCCATGAAGCTGGGCTTGCCGTCGGCCTCCACCGTGGAGCCGCGGGCGGCCACCACGCCGTAGCCGTGGGTGTAGAGGATGTGCTCGTTGACCCAGCCGGTAGGCACGCCGCCGACGTTCAGTTCACGGACGGCGATCACAGTGTCCTGGACCTCACCGTCGATCTCATAGCGGTCCACGTTCAGCGTCTGCGGGAACTGGTAGTACTGCCGGAACTGCTGCAGCTGGCTGAACGCGTCGGACACAACGTTCGGATCCAGCAGGCGGATGTTGGTGGTGGTCCCGGCGTCCTGGGCCAGGGCTCCCGCATTGGCGTTCACCGTGGCGTCGTAGGGAATGACCTCGGTATCGGAGAGGCCGTAGGCTTCGCGGGTCAGGTCGATATTGCGCTGGATGTATTCGCGTTCCAGGTTCAGCTCGGATGGCTGGACCTGGTAGCGCTGGACGATCCAGGGGTAGACACCGCCGGCCACGATGGCCGTGATGATCAGCATGGCGGTGCCGATGATCGGCAGCCGCCAGCGGCCGATGACCGCGGAGAGAATGAACAGGACAGCCACGATGGCGGAGGCGACCGCCAGGATGGCCTTGGTGGGGATGACGGCCTCGACGTCGGTGTAGAGGGCGCCGGTCCAGGTGCCGGACGTGCTCAGCAGGGTGTCATAGCGGTCCAGCCAGAAGTTGATGCCCTGCAGGATCAGGAAGGCCGCGGCGATGATGGCCAGGTGCAGGCGGGCCGGGCGGCTGACGAAAACGCCCTTTTCCTCGAGCCTGATCCCGCCGTAAAGGTAGTGGGTCAGCAGTCCCGCGATGCCGGCAATGACCACCACGCTGATGAGGAAGCCCACCAGGAAGCCGATGAACGGCAGGGTGTTCAGGTAGAAGCTGTAGTCCATGTTGAACTGCGGGTCGGTCTTCCCGAAGTCGCGGCGGTTGAAGAACAGCAGTGCCTGCTGCCACATGGACATGGCTGCCGTACCGGCAAAGCCGCCGACCACGATTGGAATGCCGATCATCAGCAGTTTGCGGACCGGCTCAAGCTGCGCCTGGTAGCGGTTCAGGTTGTCCTGCAGCGCGCTGTCCGGGGCGTAGATGGGCCGGGACACGTAGGCCACCCGGATACTGGTGAACACACCGGCCGCCATCACCAGGAAGGCGGCGAGGAACATGGAAATCCGGGTCAGGTTTTCCTTGACGAAGACTTCCAGGTAGCCCAGCTGGTTGTACCACAGGACATTTGCGTAGACCTGGGAGAAATACACGAAGCCGATCACCAGCACGGCAACGACTATCAGCGTGGCGATCAGCGGGCTGCGCCGGCGTCGCCTGCCGGCGGCCGTGGCCGTACCGGGTCGGGAAAATGGGCCGTTTGGTCCGGAAGTCACAGTTACCTCATCGTTCGGTGCGTCGGCTCGCGGCCTCGCCGGGATGCACCGGAGGGAGTGGTTGCGGGGCGCGATTTCCGCCCCGTTTCCCCGCCGGAAGACCCGGAAGCCGTCCGTAGACCATTCTGCCTTGGATTGTTCTTCGGCGGCCACTTCGATCCGCCGCCGGAAAGAACCTTGTCCCGATCGTAACGAGGCGCGGGTGCCCTCTGCTAGGGCCCTGCTGTCAGAGCGTGCATTGCTTCAGTTCGGACGGGTCCGTGCCCGAGGCAAGCTTTTCCACGGCGTCCCGCGCCTCGGAGAGGGTGGAAACGCCCACCACAGCCAGGCCGTCGGGAATGTGGCCGACCACCTCAGCACAGTTCGCCTCGGGTGCCAGGAAGTAGCGGGCACCGGCGTCGGAAGCCCCGATGAGCTTCTGCCGGATCCCGCCGATCGGGCCCACGTTGCCGGCGGCGTCGATGGTTCCCGTGCCGGCAAAGTGCTTGCCGTCCGTCAGCTGTTCCGGGGTGAGCCGGTCCACGATGCCCAGGGCGAACATCATGCCGGCGGAAGGGCCGCCCACCTGGTCAATGCCCTCGCCGATCTTCACCTCGAACGGGAAGTCGTATGTGGTGGCCAGCTGAATCCCGAGCTGGTACGTGCCGGACTCGGCCAGGCGGGGCGTGATCTTTTCGGTGACCTCGGAGCCGTTCCGGCGGACCGTGACCTCGGCCGTTTCGCCGCCGACGTCGTTCAGTGCGGCCCGCAGGGTATCGATCCCGTCGATGGGTTCCTCCCCCACGGCCACCACCGTGTCGCCGTCCTGGAGCACGCCCTCTGCCGGGGAACCCTCCACCACCTCGGCGACGAACAGCTCCTGCGTGTAGTCGATGTCCAGCAGGGTCAGGGCGGCCGCGACCGCTGATTCCTGCGACGACGTCATGGCAGCAGCGTTCTCCTCATCGACATCCTCCCCGGTGGTCCCCGGAGCGTAGAGGAAATCCGCGGGGTACACGACATCCTCCGTGCTGAGCCAACCGCCGAGCGCCTGGAAAATACTGATATCGGTACTCGGGCCGCCGGCGACATAGACAGTGGTCAGGTCCAGCTGGCCGTCCGTGGGATAGCTGCGCTCCCCTTCGATCTGGATGATGTCCTTCCCGCCGGCGGTACCCAGCGTGTTGAACGTGGGCCCCGGGGACTCCACCACATACCGGGCCGGCAGGAGCAGCCCGGCGGCGCCCAGGACGACGGCGAGCGCTCCGGAAACCAGGATGCCCCGGGAGCGCGGGGTCCGCTTGGCGGGGACGGGACGGCCTCCGCCAAACCCCTGGTAGGGGTACACGGAATAGCTGCCGTCCGGTTGCGGTGCCGGGGCGGGTGAACCTGGCTGCCCGGGATTTCCCGGTCCGCTGTGCCCCGTACCGCTGCTGTCTTCATGTGAGGGGCGCAACTGACCAACCTTTTCCTGCGTATGTAGTGCCGTTCATTTATCCGTGCCTGCAAGCCTACGCCCGGGCCGGAGCACAGGCGCGCAGGCGGGCTTTGCCGTCAGCGAACGAAATACGGCTGTGCGGGACAGGCGTCCGGCCCTGCCGGTAACGTAAGGGCAATATGGTCGGCACTTGCCGGGCATCGTAAGCGTTAGTTTCCTTCCACAGGACCGGTGGTATCCCATGAGCTCCAATCCATCCGACCGCGGGGACAACCCCCAGGATCCGCTCTCCGAAATGCTTGCGCGCCTGTTCGGCGGCGGCGGTGCCGGCGGCATGGACCCCTCCGAGCTGGCGAAGGCGGCCGGGCTGCCCTCGGATCCCAATGCCATGGCCATGATCTTCCAGCAGGTGCAGGCCATGTTCAGCGCGTCCTCCGACGGCCCCGTTAACTGGCAGCTGGCCAAGGACAACGCGCGCCGCGTGGCAGCGACGGGCAGCGATCCCTCGACCGGGCCCACGGCGGCCCGCGAGGTGGATGAGGCCCTGCACCTGGCCGGACTGTGGCTGGACTCCGCCACCGACTTCGCCGCCGTCTCCACGCTGGGCCGCGCCTGGTCGCGCGCCGAATGGGTCGAAGCCACCATGGATTCCTGGCGCCAGCTCACCGAACCCGTGGCGGTCAGCATTTCCGAGGCACTCTCCAACGCCATCACCACGCAGATGCCCGAGGAGATGAAGTCCATGATGGGCGGTGCGTCCTCCATGCTGGCGAACATGGGCGGCGCGATGTTCGGTATCCAGCTGGGCCAGGCAATCGGCGCCCTTTCCAAGGAGGTCGTCAGCTCCACCGACGTCGGGCTGCCGCTCGCCGCCGGAACCATGGCCCTGCTTCCGGCCAACGTTGCCGCCTTCGGCGAAGGCCTGGACGTGCCCGCCGAGGAAATCCGGCTGTACCTTGCCGTTCGGGAAGCGGCGCACGCCCGGCTGTTTGCCCACGCACCGTGGCTGGCCGCGCACCTCTTCGGGGCCATTGAAAGCTACGCCCGCGGCATCCACATCGACATTTCCAAGATCGAGGAAGCCGCCCGCGACATCGACCCGGCCAATCCCGAGTCCATCCAGTCCGCCCTTTCCGGCGGTGTCTTCCAGCCGCAGCGCACGCCGGCACAGAACGCCGCCCTCGAACGCCTTGAAACGGCTCTTGCCCTCGTGGAGGGCTGGGTGGACGAGGTGACCGCAGCGGCCACCTCGAACCTGCCCTCTGCCGGCGCACTGCGCGAGATGATCCGCCGCCGCCGGGCCAGCGGCGGACCGGCGGAGCACACGTTCGCTTCCCTGGTGGGACTTGAGCTCCGTCCCCGGCGGCTGCGCGATGCCGCCGCCCTGTGGGCGCACCTGACGGAGGAACGCGGCATTGAGGGCCGCGACGCCGTCTGGGAGCACCCGGACCTCCTGCCCACCTCCGAGGACCTGGATGACCCGCAGGGCTTCAGCAAGCGGCGCCAGCTGCTGGAAGCCGCTGATTCCGACGTCGACGCCGCCCTGAAGCGCCTGCTTGAGGGCGGGTTCGACACCCCGGCGGAGACAACGGGCGAAGACACGGAATCCGGCGGCGCAGCAGCCGACGGCGGTCCGGAAGCCGGCGGCGGTCCGGAAGCCGGCGGCGGTCCTGATGGGGACGCCGGGGACACTTCTGACGGCGACACCGACGGCAAGCCCGGAGCCAACTGACCGGGAGGACAACTCCCGAAGTGCCAAAAAGGCCGGTCCCGGCGGATAACACCGCCGGGACCGGCCCTTTCCGCATCTTCCCCTAGTCCTCGGCCATTTCCCCCTGGAGCCCGCGCGCGCTGGCAAAGGCTGCCCCGGAAAGGAACGCCTTGGCCGTTTCCGTGTGCGGATAGCTTTCCAGGAGCCGCCAAAAGGCCGGGCCGTGGGAGGGGACCAGGAGATGCGCAAGTTCATGCAGCAGCACGTAGTCGACCACCCAGTCCGGCATCCCCTGCAGCTTGTCCGAGAGCCGGATGGTTCCCCGGGCCGGTGTCGCGGAACCCCAGCGTGAATTCTGGTTGGTGACCCACCGGACCGATTCCGGCTGCGCCCGCCCGGAAAGGTAGGCCCGGGAGAGCTCCCCTGCCCGTGCCATCAGCTCGCTGTCCGTGGCCTGCGTGCTCGCTGCCCGGGCCGAGCGCTGCTCCAGGCGGGCCACCATGCGCCGGACCCACTCCGCCTCCTGTTCCCGGCTGAAGTGCGCCGGTATGGACACCAGGGCGACGCCGTCGCGGAAGACTGCATTCACGGTCCGTTTGCGCCGTGCGGACCGCCGCACCTGGATGGGGATCCCCGAACTGGTGGTGGCAGGAACGGACGCGCCGGACGTGGGACGGAGTTGAGGCATATTTCCAGCCTAGACGCACAGGCAGGCCCGTCCGCACCTTGTGGATAACCACCGGCCGGGTGTGCTCCGTGCCAGCATGGGTCTCCACTCAGGCCGGCGCGGCCGGAAAACCGTCCGGCAGCTGGACGAGCAGCTCAATGAGAGGGAGCGGACCATGCGGATCAATCCGGGAGTACATGTATTGGAAGTCTCGCCCGGTTCCAGGCAGCTGGGTATCGGCCCCGGCTCGCTGCTGCTGCGCAACCTGCAAGGAGCAGACCTCGCCTTCCTTGCCGCCCTGCAGCACGGCGTGCCGGACGGCACGGAGCCAGCCGCAGCGGCGGCACTGGCACTGCCGCAGGAACGGGCCGCGTCCCTGCTGGAAGTACTGGGCCCGCTGCTTGTCAGGCAGGAACCGGCTGCTCCCCCTGTCCCCTCCCTGCGCTCGGAGCGGCTGCAGCCGGATACGCAGCGCCTCTCCTCCGCCTACGGCGTCAACGGCGAGGAGACAGTGCGGCTCCGGGCCGCTGCCACGGTCCTGGTGGAGGGGCTGGGACGCACCGGTGCGCTGGTGGCCCGCACCCTTGCTTCCGCCGGGATCGGAACCCTGTTGCTGGCCGACGCCGGCACCGTGTCCCCTGCGGATGTGGGGCCCGCCTACGCAGTGACGGATATCGGCATGAACCGGGCGGCGGCTGTCAAACGGCACCTGTTCCGGGTTGATCCCACCCTGCAGGTGCTCGCGGTCGCGGGTCTTCCCGACCGGACCGGAGGTGCGTCCGTTGACCTGGCCGTTTCGGTACGGGCGGTCGGCTCCGGTTCCGGCCCGGCACGCCCCGCGGACGGAACCGGGGGCCCGCAGCTGGTACTCACGGCGCAGGAAGACGGCTGGGATGTAGGGCCGCTGGTGGTTCCAGGCGCCACGCCCTGCCTCGAGTGCCTGGACCGGCACCGTGCCGATACCGATCCGGGCTGGTACGCGGCCGCCGATGCCCTGGGACGGCGGGTCCCCGCCGGCGGGGGCACCGGGCCGGATTGCTCGGGTCCCGAGGGAGAGGAGACGGCCGGGGCCGTCCTGGCCGCCGGTGCGGCGGCCGCAGCGGCCCTGTCCTTCCTGGACGGCATCAACCGTCCCGCGCTCTACTCGGCGGTCCTGCGGCTGCGCACGGCGGACGGTTTTCCCCGCCTGCAGAAACTCGACTACCACCCGGCGTGCGGCTGCCGGCTGCAGCACCGGGTCCACAAGGTGGCGTAGCCGCTGTCCGTTTTCGGCCGCCCGTTTCCCTGCGCCGCGCCGCAGTCTAGGAACCGGTGCCGGCCTCCAGCACTTTCAGGACCGCTTCGCCGTACTTCTCCAGTTTCGACGGTCCCACCCCGGGCAGGGTGGCCAGACGGTTCAGCGACGGCGGGCGGTCTTCGGCAATCGCCACCAGCGTGGCGTCGGTGAACACCACAAAGGCAGGTATGCCGGCTTCGGACGCCGCTTCCCGCCGCCACTCGCGCAGAGCCTCAAACGTGGCTTCCTCGTAGGTCACCGGGCAGTCTCCGCAGCGACCCACCTTCCGCTCGGCGCCGGTGGTCAGCAGGGCTCCGCAGCTGCGGCATTTTGCCGGACCGGTGACTTTCCGCCGGGACGGCTTGGCCGGTCCGGCTGTCCGCCCGGCGTCACGCTCGGTGCGCGGACGCAACCCGTCCAGGAACCGTGACGGTTTCCGGTTGGCCCGCCCGCCCGGCGTCCGAGCCGTGGACCAGGACAGCGCCAGGTGCTCCCGGGCACGGGTGATCCCCACGTACAGCAGCCGGCGTTCCTCATCCACTGCCTCGGCCGTGTCGGCAAAGGAAATCGGCATGAGCCCCTCGCTCAGGCCCACCAGGAACACGGCGTCCCATTCCAGGCCCTTGGCCGAGTGCAGCGACGCCAGGGTGACACCCTGGACCCGCGGGGCATGCTGCGCCGCTGCACGTTCCTCGAGTTCGGCTACGAAATCCTGCAGCGTAAAGATGGCTTCGGGATCCCGGGTCCGCGTGACCTGCAGTTCCTCGGCCAGCGCCACCAGGGCCGCCAGTGATTCCCAGCGCTCCCGGGTAGCTCCGCCGCCGGCCGGAGCCTCGGGGGTGTAGCCCAGGGAGGCCAGGATGTCGCGGACCAGCTGCGGCACCGGTTCGTTTCCCACGGACCGGGAGGCCGCGCGCAGCTGCAGCACGGCGTCGCGCACCTCGCGGCGGGCGAAGAACCGCTCGCCGCCGCGCAGCTGGTAGCCGATCCCGGCCGAAGCCAGCGCCTGCTCGTAGGCCTGCGACTGGCCGTTGGTGCGGAACAGGATGGCGATTTCGCTGGCCTGCACGCCCTGCTCCAGCAGCGCCTTGATGGCGGAGGCAACATGGGCTGCCTCGGCTTCGTCGTCGGCGCATTCGGTGAACGTGGGTTCGGGGCCCGCGGGCCGTTGCGCCATCAGCTCCAGCGGGGTGGGCCACGGCGGGGCGGACCGGTTCCGCTCCCCCTCGGCAGTGCGGGCGGCCAGGATCCGGTTCGCCAGCCCCACCACCTGCGGGGTGGAGCGGTAGTCGCGGACCAGCTTGACGACGTCGGCGTCCGGGAACCGCTTGGTGAACTCGAGCAGGTGCCGGGACGTGGCCCCGGTGAACGAGTAGATGGTCTGGCTGGAGTCGCCCACCACGCAGAGCTCGTCCCGGGCGCCCAGCCACAGGTCCAGGAGCCGCTGCTGCAGCGGGGAAACGTCCTGGTATTCGTCCACCACGAAGTGCCGGTACTGGTCCCGCACCATGGCGGCCACGCGCTCATCTTCCTGCAGGATCCCCACCATGATCAGCAGGACGTCCTCAAAGTCGATGATGTTGCGGTCCACCTTCACGTCCTCGTAGGACTGGAAGATGCGGGAGATGGCGGTGAGGTCGAATCCCGCCGGCGGTTCCCGGTCCGCCGCGGCACGTACATAGCTGTCCGGGGTCAGCATGGACACCTTCGCCCATTCGATTTCAGCGGCGACGTCGCGGATGGCGGCCCGGTCCGTGGACAGACGCAGCCTCCGGGCTGCCTCGGCGATAATCTGGGCCTTGTGGTCCAGCAGCCCCGGCATGGCACCGCCCACGGTGTGCGGCCAGAAGTACTGCAGCTGCTTGAGCGCGGCGGCGTGGAAGGTCTTGGCCTGGACACCGTTGGCGCCGAGGTCCCGCAGCCGGGTGCGCATTTCCGCCGCCGCCCGGGCGGTGAAGGTCACCGCCAGCACCTGCTGGGGTTTGTAGACGCCGGTGGCCACGCCGTATGCCATGCGGTGGGTGATGGCACGGGTCTTGCCCGTGCCGGCGCCGGCCAGGACGCAGAGCGGGCCTGTCAGGGTGGTGGCGACGGCGCGCTGCTCGTCATCGAGTCCGGCCAGGATGCGTGCTTCGGGTGATTCGCTGCTCATGCGCGGGTGCTGGCCTCCGGTTCGGTAATGGTCCCGCCGTACCAGCGCTCGATCAGGTTCCGGGCAATGGAAATGGGGCCTGCAATAGTGATTTCGCCGCTGGATACTGCGTGCGCAAGTTCGGTCCGGCTGAACCAGCGTACGTCCGACATTTCGACGCCGTCGGCCCGCGCGGCAGGGTTGGCGGTGCGGGCCGTGAAGCCGAGCATCAGTGAACACGGGAACGGCCACGGCTGGGAACCGAGGTACTGCGGAGAGTGGACAACCACCCCCGACTCCTCCTCCACTTCCCGGATGACCGCCGCTTCCAGTGATTCCCCCGGCTCAACGAAACCGGCCAGCGTGGAATAACGGTTGCCCGGCCAGGCAGCGGCCGATCCGAGCAGGATGCGGTCCTGCTCGTCGGTCACGGCGACAATGATGGCCGGGTCGGTCCGCGGGAAATGGGAACTGCCGTCCTCGGGGCAGCGGCGGACCCAGCCGCCCTGTTCCGGTACGGTCCGGGCACCGCAGCGGGGGCAATGGGTATGCACGGCATGCCAGTTGGCCACGGCGGCGGCTTCCACGAACAATCCGGCGTCCAGCGCTCCGAGGTCGGTAGCGGACTGCCGCAGGCTGACCCAGGCGGCGCCGTCGACGGCGAGCGCCGGATCGGGCTCCGGCAAAGTGACCAGCACGATGTCCGATCCCGCGGGCACCTGGGCGTCTTCCAGCGTGCGACCGAGGTAAACGGGGACCTCACCGAACCCTTCCGCCGCTGGTTCCGACAGCACCAGTGCCGCATCCCGGACAAGTGTGCGCCCCTGCGCGAAGTACATGATGCGCGTCCCGGCGCTGCCCCGGATGGCCTCGAAGAGATCAGGGGCCACCCGGCGGTCGGAGCCGCGGTCTACCGCAGTCCGGGCCAGCGGTAACAATCCAAGGGGAGAAACATCTGCTGCCGGTGCCGGAATACTCATACCACCTACCGTACTGACTGAGTCCCCCCAAACTGTAGTTGACCGCCGGAGCCGGGACGGGCTTGAGGTTTTCCTCACGGTTTGGGCGACTCGCCGCCGCACTAAGGTTATTCGGACCACATCAGCCCATACGGTTGAAGATGTGAAACGGACTCCCATGGAATTGGCTGCAATGGCCAGCGCTGCCGTCCCAGGGCTGACCCCGACCGGCGTTGCCGGCTCCCCCGACGATGCCGCGGATTTCGACGCCGCGCTGCTTGTCGACGACGCCGGGCGCAGGTGGCGGGTACGGGCACCCAAGCATCTGGAAGCAAGCATGCGCCTGGAAACCGAACTGCTTGTCCTGCGCACCTTTATCCCTGCGGTCCGCGCCGAGCTGCCCTTTGTGCTGCCCTATGTGGCCGGAACCGTCCGCCAGGGCGAGCTGTGCACGTTTGTCTACTCCCATCTTCCCGGCGCCACCCGCAGCATTGACGCACTGATGACCTCCGGGCGGTCCGTTGCGGAAGAAATCGGCCGGGCCATGGCTGCCATCCACGGGCTCCCGAGGGAACTGGTCACCCGGGCAGACCTGCCCAGTTACAGTGCCAACGAGTTCCGCCAGCGGCGGCTGAATGAACTGGACCAGGCCGCCACCACCGGCCTGATTCCCTCCGTGCTGCTGCGGCGCTGGGAACATGCCCTCGAGGATGTCTCGCTCTGGCGCTTCAAGCCCACCGTGGTGCACGGTGACCTGCATGAAGACAACATCCTGCTCACGGGCGAGCGCGTCAGTGCCATCACCGGTTGGACGGATCTGCGCGTGGGCGATCCGGCCGATGACTTCGCCTGGCTTATTGCCGCCAATGACCAGCGGTTCACCGACACCGTACACAGCGCCTACCTGTCGGCAAGCAGCGATCCGGAGGACCCGCACTTGATCCGCCGCGCGGCGCTGTCGGCCGAATTCGCGCTGGCTCAGTGGCTGGTGCGCGGCGTTGCAGCGGAGAACTCCACAATGGTGGACGAAGCCGTGGAGATGCTCGGCACGCTCGAGGCCGACGTCCTGGCCCAGGAAGCCGCGGACAAACGCACCGGACAGGCCCGCCAGGTGGCAGCAGCCGCCCGTGCCGCGAAGGTGGTCGTGACGCCCATCGAGCCCGCCGTGGCGCCCGCGTCCGGAACCGACGGCTCTCCCACCGGCACTGCGGCTGACACTCCGGGTTCCGATGACACAGCCGCTGCCGAACCCGCCACTTCCGACGCACCGGGGGACGCCGCCGGGGATGACGCCGCCGGGGACGCCACAGCGGCCTCCCACGACGTCACCGGCGGGAACGATGGCGGGGACAGCGAGGGCGACGCGGCCAAGGACTCGGATACAGCCGGCGAAGCGGACCCGGTCCTGGCCGAGGTGATTGTGCTGCCCGCCCGGCCCGGTGCCGCAGCACCGGGCCGGGATGTTGGTGCCGTGCCGGCAGAGGACGCAGCAGGCACCACAGACAGTGCAGACACCTCAGACGCCGAAGACCCCACAGACATCAAAGACACAGACATCAAAGACACAGACACCGAAGACAAGGTTCCCGCGGGTGACGGCGATGCCGCAGACCGGGACGGGGACGCGAAACCCGCTTCCCCGGACAGCGGAGAAACAGCCACCACTTCACTGCCGCTGGTTCCCGTCCGGGACAAATAGCGCCCCTCCTTCGATCGTGCCCCGCCGTTTCGGCGGGGCACTTTTTTGTGTGCCGAACATGCTTCGCGGCAAGTGATTGCCAAGCGGCCCTTTCGGTTCTATGGTTAGTTACGCAAGTAATGAACCACCTAACCGATTGCATCGAACTACCAGGAGCCGTTTTGATCGATGACAGCAGGCCGATCTTCCAGCAGATCGCCGAACGGATCGAGGGCGACATCCTGGACGGGATCCTCCTGGAGGAAGGCCAAGTTCCTTCCACCAATGAATTCGCAGCTTTCTACCGGATCAATCCGGCAACGGCAGCGAAGGGCATCAACCTCCTCGTCGACGAGGGCATCCTCTACAAGCGCCGCGGTATCGGCATGTTCGTTGCTCCCGGGGCCCGGGAAACGGTCCTGACGAAGAGGCGCGAACAGTTCTACCAGCAGTACGTCCGTCCGCTGACAACCGAAGCACGGAGACTGGGCCTCACCGGTGAGCAGATCACCGAACTGATCCGGCGCAGCACCGTGGACACCGAAGGGAGCATGGCACCATGACTGCCGGCACCGAGAACGTCATAGAAACCCGGAACCTCACCCGCCGCTACCGGGACCAGCTAGCGCTCGACAACGTTGACCTCAGCATCGCCGGCGGCCGCATCTACGGGCTGCTCGGACGCAACGGGGCCGGCAAGACAACACTGATGTCGATCCTCACCGCCCAGGGCTTCGAGTCGTCCGGGGAAGTGCGGGTCTTCGGCGAACATCCCTTCGAAAACGAACGGGTACTGCGCCGGCTCTGCTTTGTCCGCGAATCCCAGAAGTATCCGGACGATTTCACGGCGGCGAATGCCTTTGCCTCGGCGCGCCTGCTCTACCCCAACTGGGACGCAGACCTTGCCGCTTCGCTGGCCGGCGAGTTCCAGCTCCCGCTTAAACGGCGGCTGAAGAAGCTTTCGCGCGGCCAGCTCTCTGCCGTGGGCGTGGTCCTCGGGCTGGCCTCGCGTGCCGAGCTCACCTTTTTCGACGAGCCCTATCTGGGACTCGATGCCGTAGCCCGCCAGATCTTCTATGACCGCCTGGTGGAGGACTTCGCCGAGCATCCGCGGACCATCCTGCTCTCCTCCCACCTCATCGATGAGGTCGCCAACCTGTTGGAGCACGTCATCGTGATCGACAACGGCCGGATTGTGCTTGATGAGGACGCCGAAGACATCCGGGGGCGGGCGGTCACGATCACCGGGACGGCCGACGTCGTGGAGGCCTTCGTCTCCGGCCGTCCGGTTATCCACCGGGATTCGCTCGGATCCCTGGTCTCGGTGACCCTGGACCAGCGGTTGGACAACGCCGAGCGCCGCGAGGCGGCAGAGCTGGGACTGGACCTGGCCCCGGTGTCCCTGCAGCAGCTGATTGTCCGCAAAACCCGGCACGCCGGAACCGGGCCGGACTCGGTGTCCGGCAGCACATCAACCGACAGTGTGGAGGCTTTCTGATGAACCGCGCAGTAGCAGTTGCACGGATGCAGCTGACCAACAAATGGATCTACCTGGGCATCCCGCTGATCATCCTTGCCGGGTCCACGCTGATTTCGCTGGCCATCTTCGCGATGATTCCGGACGACGCCTCCAACGTCATTTCGGGTTCCGGCCAAGCGGTGATGTGGTACTTCTTCGCGCTCGGCGTCCAGGCCCTGACCCTGCTTTTCCCCTTTTCCCAGGCGCTCAGCGTCAGCCGGCGCTCCTTCTACATCGGCACCGTCGGACTGTTCACAGTGGTGGCCCTTGCCCTTGCCGTCCTTTACTGGGTGCTGGGCCTGATCGAGCAGGCCACCGACGGGTGGGGCATGAAGGGTGCCATCTTCGCCATTCCCTGGATAGCAGAGGGTGAATGGTACGCCCAGATCCTCTTCTACTTCGCCGTCACCAGCCTGTTCTTCCTGCTGGGCTTCTGGAGCTCCACCATTTACAAGCGGTGGCGGACGGTCGGCCTGACGGCAGCATTGGTCGGACTCGGCGCCGTGCTGCTCGGGGTCATCGCACTGATCACCTGGCGCGATGCCTGGCCGTCGGTGGGAGCCTGGCTGGTGGAGCTCACGCCACTCTCGCTGGCCGGATGGGTGCTTGCCGCCGCCGCACTGCTGGCCCTTACCTCCTACGCAACCCTCCGCAGGGCCGTGCCGTAAGGGCCGTGCCGTAAGGGCCGTGCCGTAAGGGCGGGGAAGCCCATCCGCCGGAATCAGAATCCGGCGGACGGGCTTTCCGCTGCCTCACGGATGATCCGCTCCAGCTCCGCTTCCCCGGCAAGGTTGTACGGACGGATGACCTTGTCCGCCGCGACGTAGTAGAACGCGGCGCGGACCTTCTCCAACGGGACGCCCTTGAGGCGCGACCAGGCCAGCCGGTAAACCGCCAGCTGCACGGCACGCACATCCAGCTTGGCCGCCGACGGCGGTGCGCCGGTTTTCCAGTCGATCAGGTCCCAGCCGCCGTCGGCGTCCTGGAAGACGGCGTCGATGCGTCCGCGGACGACGACGGTATCCACCTTGGTTTCCACGGGAACTTCGATGTAGGCCGGGGTCCGCTGCGCCCATTCCGAGGCCTCGAACGTGGCAACCATGTCCTCGAGCTGGTAGGCCTCATCCACGTAGGCGTCGGCGGCTCCCGGGTATTCGTCGATGTCCAGCATGCCGCTGGTGCCGAAGAACTCCTCCACCCAGGCATGGAAGGCGGTGCCTTTGCGGGCGGCCATGCCGGGCTGGCGCGGAACCGGCCGGCGCAGCTGCCGCGTCACTTCGGCCGGGTCGTCCTTCAGGTCCACCAGCATGGAGGCCGAGATGTGCGCGGGCAGCTGAACCTGGACCACCTCGTTGGGCGGCCGGTGCCGGGCCAGCAGCAGTTCCGTCTCCTGACTCCAGCGGCCGGCCGCCGGAGCGGGGCCGTCAGCTGAGGCAGCTTCCAGTACCGCCTGCGCGGCCGTTTCCATCCGCTGCCGGCGCGCGCCCAGGGGATCCACCGGCCATACAGCCCGCTCGGCCTCGGCCAGGGCGGGGTTCTCCGTTCCCTCCTGCTCGGCGGTCAGCCACTGTTCCAGGTGGTAGCCGGCCGCCCCCTCCTGTTCGAGGGTGTACAGGTCCTGCAGGTAGCGCGAAGGGGCCAGCGGCTTGGAGCGTCCCCCGCCCCAGGCGGAGGACGTGCAGATCAGCACGGACTTTGCCCGGGTGAAGGCCACATAGGCAAGCCGGCGTTCCTCGCGTTCGGCATGGCCCTTGGCGTCTTCGCTGAACAGCTTTTCGCTCTCCAGCCAGGACTTCTGGTCCACCTGTTCCCAGTCCCACTGGGGCAGGTCGAGGCTGTCCCCGCGCAGGGTCCACGGCAATGAGGAGTCGCCGCTGCTCCAGCGTGAATCCTTATCACTGGGGAAGGACGCCTCGTTCAGGCCCGGGACGGCAACAATGTCCCATTCCAGCCCCTTGGAGGCATGCACGGTCAGCAGCTGCACCGCTTCCCGGCTCGGCTCGAGCGGCGTGACGGGCAGGCCGTTTTCCTCCGCGTTGGCGGCTTCGAGCCAGGCCAGGAACGCCGCGAGGTCCACCCGTTCGGACGAGGAGCTGAAGGTTGCCGCGGCGTCGATGAAGGCATCAAGGTTGCGGCGCGATTCGTGCAGGGTGACGCCGGGCTTCGCAGCCACCTCAATATCAAGCAGGATCCGTCGTTCCACTTCGCCGATGAGCGTGGTCAGGTCCTCCCCCACAAATCCGCGCAGGTCCCGCAGCTCGTTGCGCAGCAGCGTCAGGCGGCGCAACCCTTCCTCGGAGAGGGACCGTCCGGCATTGGAGACCCAGCCGGGACGGGGCAGGGAATCCACCGCTTCCACCAGGCTGCCGGCCTCCACCAGGTCGGCTTCCACCACCAGGTCCGGTTCTTCGTCCGGGCCGTGGATATCGGCGGCATCGGCCACCCGGACGGCGCGTTCGCGTACCCGGACCAGGTGCCGGGACCAGTCGGCCAGGGCCATCAGGTCCGCCGGTCCCAGGCGCCAGCGCGCTCCGGCCAGGATGCGCAGCATCGAGTCCGAGCGTCCCGGATCGCCCAGCACGCGCAGGACCGCCAGGAGGTCCACCACCTCAGGGGTGGACAACAGCCCGCCCAGCCCGACAATCTGCACCGGGATGCCGAGCAGTTCCAGTTCCTTCCGGATGGCTTCGAACTGCTTGCGGCCGCGGCACAGGACCGCGACGGTGGGCCACAGAACCGTGCGGCGGTCGTCGTATTCGGCTTTCTGCTGCCGGTGCTTGGCAATCAGGCCGGCAACGGCTTCGGCCTCGCCGAGGATGCGCTCCGGGTTGTGCTTACCCGGTTCCACCGAGACGTCGCAGAGATAGCGCCCCAGGTACACCTCGCCGAGCGGGGCATTCGGCCGGGCCTGCAGCTCCGGGACGTGCGGCAGCCGCTGGTGCTTGAGCCAGGGTGCCACCCCGTTGAGCGGAGCGGAAACCGTGTTGGCCGCTTCCAGCACGGAGGTGGAATTGCGCCAGGCCACGGACAGGTTTGCCAGCGGCGCCAGTTCCCTGCCGTGGTCGGTGATGAGCGGAAACTTTTCCCGGAAGGTACCCAGCTGACCCGCGGAGGCACCCCGGAACCCGTAGATCGACTGATGCGGATCGCCCACGGCGGTGACCGAGCGGCCGTCACCGAACAGCTTGGAGAACAGCACCATCTGCGCATGGGAGGTGTCCTGGAATTCATCCAGCAACACCACCTTGAACTTGGCGCGTTCCATTTCCACGGCCTCGGGAATGGTGGTGGCGATGCGCGCCGCCAGCTCCACGAGGTCGCCGAAGTCCAGCTGCCGGCGTTCGGCCTTGGCCTGCCGGTAGGCCTCGACCAGTTCCGTCACGGAGATGCGGGTGCGCAGGCGGTTGAGCAGTTTCCGGGCCGCCTGGGTTGGTTCCTTGGGCTTGCCGAACTGGTATGGCAGCGACGCGACGGCGTCGACGTGCGCGGATAGTTCGGCCCGCACCTCGGCCGGGGTGCGCAGATGCTCGGAGCATTCCCCGGCCATTTGCAGGACGGCACTGACCAGGGTCGACTTGGCCGCGGTGAAATGTTCGTAGTCACCGGAATAGGCCTCGACCACTTCGTTGGCCAGCTGCCAGGACTGGGCCCCGCCAAGCATCACCGAGTCGCGTTCCACCCCGATCCGCAGGCCGTAGTCATTCACGATGCCGTTGGCGTAGGAGTGGTACGTGGAAACGGTGGGTTCCATCCGTTCCTCCGCCGTTTCGCCGTCGGCGCCCGCGTCGGCACCGTCCAGCTGGCGGTACAGCAGGTTCAGCCGCCCGCGGATCCGCGAAGCCAGCTCCCCCGCGGCCTTCCGGGTGAACGTCACGCCGAGGATCTGCTCGGGGCGCACGAGTTTGTTGGCCACGAGCCAGACCACGCGGTCGGCCATGGTCTTGGTTTTCCCGGACCCCGCACCGGCGATCACCAGCAACGGTTCCAGCGGCCCCTCGATGATGCCGATCTGGTCTTCCGTGGGGTACTGCACCGGAACGCCCGGCTCGGTATGCAGCAGCTCCGCGAGGTCACGTGCCGAGTAGCGGGGCGCGGTGCCGCCGTCGGGCCCGCTGTCCGGAACAGTCACTTCATCGGTTACGGAGGTGCTCACTCGGTGACCTGCTTTCCTTCAGCACACAGCGGACAGATTTCGGGCAGCCGGCAGCCGTTGCCGCCGAAGCCGCTCCGGCCCGGATCGTGGACAGTCTCGAAGAACGCTGCGGACATCAGTTTGGCTGCGTCCCGGACCATGTCACGTGCCGTGGTGTCGTTGGGGTCCAGGGGCGGCTGCTCCTGGACGGAGACGCCCTTGTTGGAGGTGCCCAGCTGCACCAGGGCGGCCCCGCCCGGCACCCGCGAGGCATCGGGAACCGCTCCTTCACGGACCGCTTCCTGATAGGCGGCGAGCTGCGGATGGCCCTGCAGGTCATCCTTTTTCGGCGCGGACTTGCCGGTCTTGAGGTCCACGATGAACAGCCTGCCGGCGGCGTCGACCTCCAACCGGTCAATCTGGCCGCGCAGCAGTGCGGTGCGCACCGCGCCGTCTATCTCCACCGGCAGTTCCACTTCGAAATCCTTTTCCACGGCGGCCAGTGAACGGCCGCTGCGGCGCATGCTGATCACATATTCGGCCAGCTTGCGGACCATGGTCTCTGCCCGCTGATGGTCCATCTGCCCTTCCCAGTTGTCCTTCATGCCCAGCGACGGCCAGCGCTTGGCCAGCTCGGCCACGTATTCGGTGCCGGTGGCATCCGGCATGTCCTGGGCGATGGCATGTACCAGGGTGCCCAGCGACCGGGCGAAGTCGGTGGCCTGCTCTCCACCCGCGGCGGAAACAAACCAGCTCAAGGGTGACTTGAGCACCGCGTCGACCTTCGACGGGGAGACCGGGATGGCCGCATCCGGGGGAAGGATGGGCGCTTCGGTGGACAGCGGCAGCAAGCCCCACCACTGGTCCGGACGTGCGCCGGGAACGGGCACCTCGTGGCGGACCATGGTGCCCAGGTGGTGGACGGCTTCGGCCGCGCCCTCCGGGTCTATGTCCGCCTGTTGGGCGTATCGGCGCAGTTCCGAAACCAGCGAGCGCAGTGTGCTCGGCCGCAGCACTTCGGTGCGGGGGCGTTTCTCCGCCCCCGGCTCCAGCGGAGCCACCAGGTCCAGAAACTGCGAGGGCTGTTCGTCCTCCGAGGAGACCGCGGTGCAGATGAGCAGTTCCCGGGCACGCGAGATGGCGGTGGAGAAGCTGCGGAGCTCGTCGAAGCGGATGGACTGCATCAGGGTCAGCGGGCTGCGGTGCGCACGGAAGTTGTCTCCATATTCCACGGCGGCAACCAGCTCGCCGCTGCCCAGCAGCTCGCCGCGCAGCCGGAGGTTGGGCCAGACATCCTGCTGGATGCCGGCCACGATCACCATGGGCCATTCCCGGCCTGCCGCGCTGGCCGGGGTCAGCAGTTCCACGGCGTCCCGGCGCTGGGCGCGGGCGGCCAGCGTGTCCATGGGCAGTTCGGAGCTGGTCAGGTAGTCCAGGAACTGGGCAGGCGTGGAACCGGGCAGCTGGTCGACGTAGCGTTCGGCTGTCTGGAACAGCGCCATGATGGCGTCCAGGTCCCGGTCTGCGCGGGAGGCGGTGGGTCCGCCCGCCAGCGCGGCCTCGGCCCACTTCCTGGACCAGCCGGAGGCCGACCAGAGCGCCCACAGCACGGTTTCGGCGGTGGCCCCCGGTTCGGCGGCGGCGGTGCGTCCGGCGGTCAGCATGCCCGCGATGCGCTGGGCGGCCAGCCGGGCGTCCCAGGTCAGGCCGGCCAGGGCCCGTCCCGAATCTGAGGACGGGTCAAGCAGCGATTCCACCAGCAGCGCGTCGCTGGTCCTGCCGCCGCCCGAACTGCGCTCCTCGCGCCGCAGGGCCTGCCGCAGCCGGCGGAGTTCCAGGGTGCTGGCGCCGCCGATGCGTGAGGTCAGCAGTGAGACGGCCAGTTCGGGGGTGAGCAGTTCGGGATCAAGCACGACGGCGAACGCGTCCAGCAGCGGTCGGACGGCCGCTTCGTCGCGGACAGCCTTTTCAGCTACGGGAACCTTCACCTCGATGCCCTGCCCGGTGAGGTAGCGCTGCAGCGCGGCCAGCTGGCCGCCGGTGCGGACAATGACGGCAATGTCCTCCAGCGAGCGCCCGTGCAGCAGCTGGGCCTCCAGGATCCGCTGGGCAACGTAGCGCTGCTCGTGCATGGGCGAGTCCACCACGTGCGCTTCAACCGCCGGCAGCTGCGGCAGTTGACGGCCGGTCTCGGTGTCGGCGGCGGTTCCGGCATCGGCGGTGCCGTTCGGGCCGGCTGCTTCTGCGGGGGCTGCGTCTGCGTCCCCGAAGGTTGTGTCCTTGGAGGTCGTGTCGTCGTCGGGAGCTGCGGAACCGGTGTGCCGGGCATCGGCCACCGCCGTCCGGTAGGAGGGCAGCTGCCCCACTACCGAAATGCGGGAGGCGGTGCGCGTCCAGGCCGCAGCCAGGGGACCTGAGAGCCGGTGCGAGGTGGTCAGCACGTGCGTCTGGAGCCGGCCGCCAAACCGTTCCGCCAGGCGCCCCACCAGGTCCGGACGGGCCCCGCGGAACCCCTGCACCACGGTGTCGGGGCAGGCCGCGGCAATGGAATCCGCGTCGCCCCTGCCGGCCAGCAGTGCATACAGGCTGTGGATGGCCGGATTGGCTTCCTGCAGGTCATCCACCAGGACCAGCTGCTGGCGTGCCTGCTCGGCTTCGAGGAACTCGGGGTCCGAACGCAGGATGTTCAGGGCCGAGGTGATGATGCCGGCCGGGTCGAAGGATTCGGGCATCCGCAGGTCCAGGACGTCCCGGTATTCGGCGTAGAGGGCGGCGGACGCCACCCAGTCGGGACGGCCGTGCCGCTCCCCCAGCCCGCGGAGCTCTTCGGCGGAGATACCGTATTCGATGACCCGGTCAAAAAGCTGGCGGATTTCCTGCCGGAAGCCGCGGGTGCCCAGGGCAAGCTCCAACCCGTCCGGCCACGGCGGCTGCGGGACACCCTGTTCACCGTGCCCGGCCAGCAGTTCCTTGATGATGACGTCCTGTTCGGCACCGGAGAGCAGCTTGGGTGCACGCGTGATGTACGGCAGCCGGCCCTCGGTCTTGGCCCGCCGGATGAGGTCGAAGGCGTATGAAGCCCAGGTCCTGGCCGGGGCGGTGCTCAGTGTCCCCTGCAGCCGGGCGGACAGCGCATCCCTCAGCGAGGCGGCGGCCAGGCGGGACGGGGCCAGCAGCAGCAGGTTGGAAGGATCCAGGCCGTCCCGTTCAATCCGGGCGACGGCGGCTTCCACCAGGACGGTGGACTTGCCGGTGCCGGGCGCGCCGAGGACCAGCACGGGACCGCTGCCGGTGTGCAGGTCCACCACGGCCTGCTGGTCGGCGCTGAGCCGCGGGGCGGCCGATGCAGCCGCGGCCGGCCCTACCAGTTGGAGTTCAACGCTCATGGTTCCACTTCATCATGTCCCACCGACATTCCTGATATTGACGTGCCCCCGCCGCTCCGCTCATCCGTCCCCGTCCGGCCCGGCGGGGTTCTGCAGCCCCTCGCGCAGGGCGTCCAGGGCCGCCCAGCCGGC